>CAYNZI010000050.1:0-10306 GCA_964401565.1 uncultured Spongiibacteraceae bacterium | reverse complement strand
TAGACGCTTTTTTTGCGTCTTTGCCCATCCCCCTGAGATGGATAGTCCCCGGCGTTGCACGCAAACAGGTGAAACAAACATTGCAGCTACACGGTCTGGGCTCCCACAGTCTGGAGGAGAAGAAGGCCTTTGCCCGCCGGGATTTACACGCCATCAGTGATGCCATTGGCGATAAACCATTTTTACTGGGTGATAATATCTCTGCTTTTGATTTCACTGTTGGGTCTATGCTTAGCGGGATTTTGGATAACAAGCCAGATACCTGGCTCTCACCTATTGCCAGAGAGATCGATCACTTAGTGGATTATACCGAGAGGGTACAAAAAGCGACCGGTATCTACGGACGCCTGAATCCGTAAACGCGCTTTGAAACCGTCAGCTTACGCTTTCACGATAGCAACAAGTGATCGCGAGTTTGACGGTTTTACACCATCGCGATAGCTCTTCTATCGGCTTTCTTTGTGATAGACTGCCAGATAACTCCCAGTCAAAACGCAATAAATGAAGTATGTAACAGAGATTTCTATCTCGGCAATGGGTCTGATTTTCAATATCAAACGTAAGCGTTGTAAAAGTACCCTACCTTTTGGAGCATCGTCAATATGATTCACTTAACTGTTAATGGAGTGCAACAAACTGTTGATGCGGCTCCTGATACTCCCCTCTTGTGGGTTTTACGAGAAAATCTTTCCTTAACCGGAACAAAGTTTGGCTGTGGCATCTCCCAGTGCGGAGCTTGTACGGTTTTAAATAATGGTGAACCTGTCAGGTCCTGCGTGATGCCGATTTCTCTTTTCGAAGGTGCCAACATTACCACCATCGAAGGACTGGCCGACGACAGTGGTCTCCACCCGATTCAACAAGCTTGGATTGACGAACAAGTTCCCCAATGCGGTTACTGTCAATCCGGTCAAATCATGTCAGCTGTTGCTTTACTCAACGACAACCCCCAGCCCTCCGACCAAGACATTGACAACGCGATGTCAGGTAACATTTGTCGGTGCGGAATGTACGATCGAATTAAACGCGGTATAAAACGAGTGGCTGATAATACTCCCGTGCAAATGTTTGATCCCAATAATGAACAGGAGGTGCAAAATGGGTAAGTGGACTAGACGAGGTTTTATCACCGCTGGAGCAATAGGTACTGGTGCGCTGGTGATTGGCGTAGCAATACGCCCTGGACATCGCGCTCCCAGCATGGCCAAGTATGTTGCAAATGAAGACGAGTCGCTCATCAACGCATGGGTTAAAATCGATAGCGATAATAAAGTAACCGCTATTATCCCTCATTCAGAAATGGGCCAGGGTGCGCAAACTGCACTGACGCAAATGCTTGCAGATGAACTGGATGCCAATTGGGATGATGTGTCGTTTATCGAAGCACCGGCAGAAGATGCCTATGCAAATTATGCCATGGGTAAAGGTTACATTTTAGGCGACGCCAATATTCCAAAAGTATTGGTCGGGTCGGTCGACGGTGTTTTCTTGCAAATTGCTAAAGCCATGAACCTTCAAGTCACTGGTGGTAGCGCGAGCGTCAGAACAACAGGCGTCTACGGTATGCGTGTTGCCGGCGCTGCCGCACGCGAAATGTTAATCGATTCAGCCGCTGAAGCCTGGGGCATTGATGCATCCGAGCTATCAACCACTAACGGGAAAATAATTCATGCGGGCACCGGCAAGGAAGAACCTTATTCCACATTCATCACTCAAGCCGCGAAGAAAACGCCATCCTCAACACCTCGATTAAAAACGCCTGACCAGTTTACGATCATGGGTACAGACAAGCCGAGGCTGGACATTCCATCCAAAGTAGATGGCAGCGCGCAATTTGGCATTGATGTCAACGTCGAAGGGATGAAAATAGCGACTATAAAAGCCGCTCCGGTCTTTGGCGCACAGGTTGCCACTGTCGACTCATCACGAGCAGAAGGGATGCCTGGCGTTATAGAAATAGTCCAACTGGAAGACGCCGTCGCCGTTGTCGCCAACGGCTACTGGCAGGCCAAACAGGCGCTGGCAAAAATTGCCGTTACCTGGACGGAAACAGCCCGCGATGGCGCCAATAGCGAACTATTGTTCCAGCAATTCTTGACTGACATGGATGATGCAAAAGCGTCCGGTGACAGTAAAACTGATCTGACATTGGGTGACACCAGCCAGGCGATTGCCAGCGCCGATAGAATCATTGAACGCAATTACCGTGTCCCCTATTTAGCGCACGCCTGTATGGAACCGATGAATGCCGTGGCGCGTGTTGCCGATGGCAAATGTGACATTTGGATGGGCACCCAAAACCCCCTTGGATTCAAACATCAAGTGGCAGACGCCCTGGAAATGGACTCCGCCGATGTTACTGTCACCAATCAATTCCTTGGCGGTGGCTTTGGTCGCCGCAACGTACCTGACGCCGCCATACAAGCGGCAAAAATTTCCCAGAAAACAGGATTGCCGATAAAACTGATTTGGTCTCGAGAGGAAGATATCCAACATGATTTCTATCGACCCGCCGTGGCATCAAACTTCACCGCCGCACTCGATGAATCAGGCAAGCCAACCGCATGGGAAAATCAATTTGTCGACAAACATGAGCCGACAGAAGCACCCCATATACTGTACGAAATCGACAATCAGAACATTCACTTCGCCGATAGCCCAACCCATGTTCCATTCGGTGCGTGGCGCAGCGTCGATCATTCCCAACACGGATTTTTTACCGAGTCCTTCGTTGATGAACTAGCCTATGAGGCAAAGCAAGACCCCTATCAGTTCCGTCGTGATCTACTGAAAAACAAACCTCGCCATAAAGCGGTGCTGGACCTAGTGGCAGAAAAAGCCAACTGGAAGAAGCCACTAACACCAGGCCAAGGCCGTGGCATTTCACTGCAGGATTCCTTTGGTTCCATCGTTGCAGAAGTTGTTGATGTTACCGTAACCTCAGGAAAAATCAGTGTCGACAAGGTGACCGTCGCCATCGATGCAGGCTTTGCCGTATCACCGAACGGATTAACAGCACAGATGGAGTCTGGCGTCATTTACGGCTTAACTGCGGCTCTCTATGGTGAAGTGTCTATCGAGAACGGGCGCGTCAAGCAGTCTAACTTCAATGACTATCCTATGGTTAGGATGAATGATGCCCCGGCAATCGAAACGCATATTATTAACAGCCACGAGAGCTGGGGAGGCGGCGGTGAACCGGGAACTCCAGGTACGGCTCCCGCCCTAGCTAATGCCATATTTTCTGCAACAGGTATTCGTATTCGAGAACTGCCCATCAGTAAATATGAATTCGACTTAGCGGCAAAAGACGACAGCAAGCAACTTGGCAGCTAACCACTGCGACGTTCTAAGGTGATAACAATGACACTCATTCCAGAAGGGTTTATAGCGTTCGAAAAACTACCCGGGCACATTGAATTGAACGGACCCTATTATTGGCGACCATTAGACGACGGTAGTTACGACTATGGATTTTTTTCAGACGACCGTCACGCCAATCCTGTGGGCGTCATCCACGGTGCCGCATTACTCAGTTTTGTTGATACATTGATCGGACATACCATCAGAAATATCACACAGCGTCACTGTGCAACGGTCACACTCAATTCAGAGTTTATCGCCGCCGGCCCCGTGGGGAAATGGATAGACGGAAAATTAGAAATTAAAAAAATTACCCGTTCGCTGGCTTTCGTCAACGTCGACGTATTGACCGAGGGGGAGATTTTGTTAAGTGCATCCAGTGTCTTTAAGTTATTCGGAGCCGTAGAAAACGCGACTTAATCGACTGCCATTTCGGCACTTAATCGTTTAATAATTTGCGCGGCGTCAAGACAATCATTGATTGCATTAACACCCGTACCTGCATACATCGCTGCAGCCCGGATATCGCCTGTCATTCCCGCCTGCGGAGTTGACACAAAGTACCGAGGAAACTCTCTGCCCGCGGCCGTGGTTAACACCACGTCTCCTTCGCCAGGACGTTGACCAGACTCGGGACATCCGGCGGCATGCCATGCGGTGAATGTCGAATTTACCAACGTTCGATGAGGCGCGTCCGGCCAAGCACCATCAAAACAGAGGGATCTGACGGTATCGCCCTTAACCGCCTCTTGCAAGGCGATTTTATACTCCTCATGGCCTTCTGACTCTCTGGAAGCCGCGAAACGGGTACCGTATAGGATGGCAGCTGCACCGAGGTCCATCAATTTCCGCCCGTCATGGCCATTGCCACAACCGCCGGCTGAGATAACTGGCGTATCACCCGCTACAGCCAGCACGGACGCTAATAGCTCTTCTACCGGAGTATCGCTCAATACGTGCCCTCCCGCTTCGACCCCTTGCGCAATCAGTGCCGTAGCACCCGCATCCAACGCCGCCCTAGCACCATCACTATCTGCGACGGTGGCAATCATTCTGGCTGACGTTGAATTAATGGCCGGCATTGAAGCGGCAGGGCTACCCCAAAAAAGATGAATGATCGAAACACCTGCATCAATTGCAGCCGAGATATGATCTCTCTGCACCATGTCCGCACGAACATTAATTGCAAAGGGTTTAGGTGTTAGCAATTGTGTTTGCGCAATCAAAGCCCTTGCACTGGCTACTGAGCCCGACCAAACCGGCAACATCCCAAGAGCACCGGCATTCGCAACTGCCGCCACCAACGCGGGGCCAGACACACCGCCCATAGGACCCTGTAAATAGGAACCTCAAGTTTGAATTCTGTCATTAGTGCAGACTGTGCGCGTGTATTTTTCATCTATCGCTCCGATCAGGCTTCGCTTTGTAATCCCACTATATTCACCAGTTTCTCCATCACGTCACAGTGACCTGACTGCCCGGGAAGACATAACCAAGTGTCAGGTCTGCGCAATCGGATGCGGCTATCCATGGAGTCATTGACGCGCTACAAGTCGACATGGCCGATTCGCACAATGTTGCCCATAGATAGATGATGGCTCCGGAGTATATCCCCTCTAAAAACATTGGCAAATACTCACGGCTTCACGGACACACATTAGCGGCTTGTTTGAACGAGGGAAGCCAGATAGAGTAGGAGCCCCTCATACACTGGTTATGAGCTGCGTGGTAATGACTGATACGTCAACACTCGTCGTATTACTCACAATAATAATATAAGCATTCACTTCTCAGGGAAACTTTAGATGTCAGACGAAACTCAACCTGAAGAACAGACACTACCCGGCAGCGTGCCATTTCTGTTGCTACTTACTTTGCTTAATGTAATGAACTTTGTCGATCGACAATTGCTATCCAGTTTTGCCAATTTCATTGTTCCCGATCTAAATCTAACTAACACTGAATTCGGGCTATTAACCGGATTGGTTTTTCTATTTTTCTATTCCACCATGGGAATATTCATGGGCGTGCTTGCCGACAGAGTCAACCGTACTCGCTTAATAGCCGTTGGTCTGGCAGCCTGGAGTGCATTAACGGCATTGTCCGGTGCAGCTAAAGGTTTCGTTAGCCTAGCCATTCCGCGTATGTTTATCGGTGTTGGAGAATCAATGATGACACCTAGCGCCATGTCAATTCTGGCTGACCGCTTTCCCACTTCTCGACTGGGCTTTGCCTCCGGCGTCTATTACATGGGAGTACCGATTGGCACCGGTATTAGCCTGTTGATCGTAGGCTACCTGGGCCCATCATGGGGATGGCGCAACTGCTTCTACATGTTAGGAGCACTCGGTGTGGTCATGGCAATCATCATGTGGTTTATGAAAGAAACGCCTCGACGTCATCTTGCCTCCGCCGAGAACATCGTTAAATCGGCCCCCAGCATGAAAGAAATTGCCGCTACGGTTATGCAAACCTTACCTCGGTCGCCCGCCCTAATGCTGACCATCGGTGGCGGGGTCGCCTATCACTTCATCCTGGGCGCAACAGTCTTTGACCAGTTGTGGTTCGTACAGGAACGCGGTTTTGATCGTGCGGTAATTGCACAATATGCCGGCTGGATAGGTATTTCCGGAGGTATTCTTGGCAATCTATTTGGGGGTATCGGCAGCGACTGGTTTACTCGTAGAACCGGACTCGGTCGCCCCTTGTTTTTGTTTTGGATCATGCTGATTTTGGCACCAATAAATATTGCCTATAGGTTGGTTGACCCCGGCTCATCATGGTTTTGGGTAGGCCTGTTCTGTGGTTATTTTCAACTGGGCGCATTCTACGGGCCAACATTTTCAACCATACAAGAATTAGTTCCACCACAGGTCAGGGCAACTGTCGTTGCATTCTACATTCTACTGCTCAATTTGGTAGGTGTTGGGTTTGGCGTCACGTTCGCAGGCATTGCTATCGACCAACTCATTGCTCAGGGCATCGAGCAACCTTACACCATTGCCCTACTCGGCTTTACCATGGTGTCGTTTATCTGCATCCCCTGCTTTCTTATTGCAAGCAAGCGATTTAAACAAGATAAAGCTCAACTTTACAAAAATTTAGCACATTGACAAGCGAACATTAAACAGGACGCACCATGAAACGAAAAAAGACTTTTTTGAGCCAATTTTTTGCCGGATGGATATTCATTATGTCAATCACCATGTCGAATACAACACTTGCCAGTGACAAAATTGTCATTGCGCATCGTGGTGCCAGTGGCTATCTGCCGGAACATACCATGGCGGCCAAAGCGATGGCTTATGCGATGGGAGCCGACTATATCGAACAAGATATTGTCATGACAATGGATGATCAATTGGTCGTATTACACGACCACCATTTGGATCAAGTTACCAACGTCCAGGAAACGTTTCCCGATAGGCATCGTGCTGACGGGCGCTACTATGTCATCGACTTTACTCTCGAAGAAATTCGAACACTGCGGGTGACAGAGCGCTATAACGTTTCCAACAACAATAAGAAAGCCGTTTTTGCCGACAGATTCCCCATCAATAAATCCCGATTTTCGGTTCACACTCTGGCCGAAGAAATTGAACTGATTCAAGGCCTCAATAAATCGACAGGTGGTGATGTTGGGATTTATCCAGAAATAAAAAGTCCGCAATTCCACCTCGACGAAGGCAAAGATATCAGTGAAGCGGTACTACAAACCTTAAAGACATATGGTTACACCGACAAAACCGATAAGGTGTTTTTGCAAACTTTTGACTACAACGATCTAAAACGTATTCACGATGACCTGATGCCTGCACTGGGAATGAATTTAAACCTGATCCAATTAATGGAAAACAGTGATGTTTATCAGTGGATGGTGGCAGACGATGGTTTTCAAACAGTGGCTAAGTACGCCGATGGCATTGGTCCAGATATCAATATGATTGTATCTCCCGCTTCAAAACCAGCCACTCTCGACATAAGTTCGCTGGTTGCAGACGCCCATGCCAACGGTCTCGCGGTACACCCCTACACCTTTAGAAAAGACAGCATCGCGATACCTGCCTATGCCGACAGTTTCGATTCACTGCTGGATATCTTTTTTAACAAAGCTGACGTTGATGGCATTTTTACTGACTTCCCCGACAAAGCAGCCAATTTCTTACACCGCACACCAGAGTAAAAATTCACTATGATTGGTTTCCTAAAACCCGCCTCTCATCGCGAGCCCATCGCCGATGAAGAAGTAGACGGTCAATACTCACGCCTGCGCCTGCAGGTTTTTCTTGGCATATTCATCGGCTACGCCGGTTATTATCTGGTTCGGAAAAACTTTACGCTGGCAATGCCATTTCTCATCGAAGAGGGTTATAGCAAAACAGAATTGGGCTTTGCACTCTCAGGCGTAGCTATTGCGTATGGACTATCAAAATTTATCATGGGTAGCGTTTCAGATCGCAGCAATGCCAGAAACTTTATGTCGCTGGGACTTCTAGGCAGTGCCCTAGTGATGATCTTTATGGGTGTCACTATTGACCAACTACCAGTGGCTTCCAGCTCAGTGGCCATTATGTTTTCGCTGTTGATGCTGAATGGCTGGTTCCAAGGTATGGGCTGGCCACCCAGTGGGCGCGTAATGGTGCACTGGTTCTGCCCGGCAGAGCGGGGGACAAAAATGGCCGTCTGGAATGTGGCCCACAATATCGGCGGTGGTTTGGTGGGCGTAATTGCTATCCTCGGCATGACCCTATTCGGCGACTGGCACTCGGTCTTCTATTTCCATGGCATGATCGCCATTATTATCGCCATGTTCATTTGGATAACGGTGAGAGACACACCTCAGTCTCAGGGGCTGCCAACCATAGAACAGTACAAGAATAGCTATCCTACCGCATTTGAATACCAGCAAAGCCACGAAATTGAATTTTCAGCCAGGGAAATATTTCTAACCTACGTATTAAACAACAAACTGCTGTGGGCAATCGCTGTCGCCAATGCCTTTGTCTATTTGGTGCGTTACGGCGTACTTGACTGGGCACCGGTGTATCTCAGTGAAGTTAAAGGTTTTTCTTTCGACGAGTCCAGTTGGGCATACGCTTTTTACGAATGGGCAGGAATTCCCGGCACACTTCTCGCAGGCTATCTATCCGACAAAGTCTTTAAAGGGCATCGCTCTCCAGTACTAATTATCTTTATGGCATTAACGCTGGTTTGTGTATTGATCTATTGGCTAAACCCACCTGGGAATCCACAACTGGATATTGCCATGCTAATCGCTATCGGCTTTTTCGTGTACGGCCCGGTCATGTTGATCGGACTGTTTGCGCTGGATTTAGTCCCCAAAAAAGCCGCTGGGACAGCGGCTGGCTTTACTGGCCTGTTTGGCTATGTCGGCGGTGCTGTTTCCGCCAATATTGTTATCGGGTACGCGATTGACCGCGCCGGCTGGAACGCCGGCTTCATAATCATTGTCGCTGCCTGTATCATCTCAATTATTCTAGTGTCCATGACCATTAAGGCCGAGCAACATGCAAACCGATAGTTCCTCTAGCGACAGCGCCATTCCCCTTGAACCTATTAAAACGGGCTTTTTTGAAACCCTGCGCATTATAAAAAAAAGCTACAACAGTCCATTGGAACACTGCCAGACCATGCAAAAAGAGTATGGAAATGCCGTTATGCAAAAACTGGGAAAGCTTAACTATGTCCACTTGTTTGGTGCTGACGCCAACCATTTGGCCGTAATGAATCCGGACCAAATTCTTTCGAACAAAAAGTCCTGGGACTTAATTATTGGCCGTATTTTCACCAATGGTCTCATGCTGCGCGACGGTGACGATCACCGCTACCACCGCCGTATTATGCAAGCCGGTTTTAAAGCTAAAGCCATGAAAACATATATGGCAACAATGGTAGATTTAGTACCCGATGCCATGTCCGACTGGCCGGTAGGCGATAAAGACATTTTGTTAGCTTACCCCGCCTTCAAACAACTCACTCTCGATTTAGCCGCGACTATTTTCCTCGGTATGGATCTGGGAGCTGAAGCAACGAAAATAAATAAGGCATTTGAAACTTGTGTTGCGGCGTCAATGCCAAAAATACCCGTCGCCTTTCCCGGTACAATACTGTGGCGAGGTATAAAAGCCCGGAAATACATGTGCGATTTTTTCCATTCTCGTATTGCTGACAAGCGAGCAGGTGATGGTAACGATATGTTTTCACTTCTTTGTAACGCAAAAGACGAAGAGGGAAACCAATATACTGACCAGGAAATTGTCGACCATATGATATTCCTGATGATGGCAGCCCACGACACCACCACGTCGACGCTTACCAGCATGACATATGCTTTAGCTAAAAACCCTGAGTGGCAGGAGCGCCTCTATCGAGAAGTGCAATCTTTGGATATCGATCAGCTAAGCTATGAAAATCTCGACAAAATGGTCGAAACCGAATGGGTTATGAAAGAAGCCTTGCGAATGTACCCGCCACTATCAACACTGCCAAAGTTTAGTCTGAAAGAATTCGAATATGATGGACGTATTATTCCTGCTGGAGCGATGGTAATCACCTACCCGATTCACACACACTACATGGAAGAATACTGGGATAACCCAACCACCTTCGACCCATCACGGTTTAGTGAAGAACGATCCGAACAAAAGCGACATGCATCCAGCTGGATTCCCTATAGTGGTGGCGCACATATGTGTATTGGTCTTCATTTTGCCGTCATGCAAATCAAGCTGGTTATGTTCGATATGTTGAAACGCTACCGCTGGAGCGTTCCTGCCGACTATGACATGCCGGTACAGCAATCACCGATATCGAAACCCAAAGACGGATTGCCCATATCGCTCGAGCTTCGTTAGTGTTGTTAGGTCCTGATGAATAGTCGAGCCCTGATTAATCAGCACATACACTGTGATAGCTTAAAACC
>CAYNZI010000049.1:0-10323 GCA_964401565.1 uncultured Spongiibacteraceae bacterium | reverse complement strand
TTCTGTGACCGAAGGCAATAAATAATGGTGAAAGTCATGTTTTTCTCGCTGATTCGAGAGCGACTCAATACCGATCAGTTGTTGTTAAGTTTACCTGAGCAGGGGATAACCTTGCAGGCATTTACCGAGCACCTGATTGATACTCACGACGCCCATTGGCGGGAAGTATTAACCTCAGCCAATATTATCAAAGCCGTAAACCAGCGGGTTGCCGACGATGATTGTTGCCTATCTGACGGCGATGAGATTGCCTTCTTTCCGCCGGTTACCGGTGGGTAGGGTTAGTAATGAACTTTGATAATGTATCGGTGAGCGTGCAGCAACGGGACTTCGATGTTAGTGCAGAAATCGCGCTACTGAGGAAGAAATCGGCACAGATCGGCGCGGTTGCCAGTTTTGTTGGAATAGTACGGGATATTAATGACAGTCAAACAGTTTCTGTATTAGAGCTTGAACACTATCCCGGAATGACAGAAAAATCTATTGCTGACATCATAACTATGGCGGCGGATCGGTGGCAGTTAATCGGTGCCAGAGTTATCCACCGCGTGGGGAAGCTATTGCCCACAGATCAAATTGTATTAGTGGCTGTGAGTAGCATGCATCGCGGAGATGCCTTTGCGGCGTGTGAATTTATTATGGATTATTTAAAAACGCGCGCACCATTTTGGAAGAAGGAACAGACGTCGGAAGGGGCGCGATGGGTAGACGCCCGCAGTGCTGACCAAACAGCGGCCGATAGATGGAAGCAAACGTGAATAGCCCAACTGTCAGCGGTGGTTTAAACACGAGCAAAACGTGGGCTATAGTGGATAGTGCTCGACTCACATTTGTCATGTTGATAGAGTACATGACTAATTCACTAGGTTAATAACAGTGATGTTTTTAATAACAATTTTCTGTAAGGTGGTTTATGGATCTGGATGCTCGTGAGTTTCGCCATGTTTTAGGAACATTCACTACAGGTGTTTGTGTGATTACTGCCGTGTCTGAAAATAATGAGCCATTCGGTATGACGGTCAATTCCTTTGCTTCTGTATCGTTGGATCCTGCGTTGGTTTTGTGGAGTCTTCAAAATGACTCCGATTGTTTGCCCGCGTTTGAAGCGACCAAAAAATTTGCCGTTAACATTCTTGCCTCCGATCAGCAGGGCTTGTCTACGTTGTATGCGCAAAAAGGAAAACATGTATTGCAATCGGAACACTATCAAATGGGAGAGTATGGCTTGCCAATTGTAGCGGGGGTTGTCAGCAGTTTTGAATGCTCTGTATGGGCTCGTTACCCGGGTGGTGATCATACTATTATGATTGGCGAAGTGAAATCCATAGGCAGTGACAGTAATAAACAACCGCTGCTATTTAATGCCGGCCAGTATCGGGAGCTTTGCTGAAATCGATGAAATATTGTAGTGATTGCGGTAACTCTGTCAGCAAAATTATTCCGGAAGGGGACGACCGCATGCGTTACGTATGCGACAGTTGTGACACCATCCACTACCAAAACCCACGCATTATCGTAGGGACTATTCCTGTTTCCGGCGATAAAGTACTGTTGTGCAAGCGAGCTATTGAGCCCCGAAAAGGCTTTTGGACCTTGCCTGCGGGGTTTATGGAAAATGGCGAGACAACGCTTGAGGGGGCTGTTAGGGAGACATGGGAAGAAGCCATGGCGAAGCTCGATGACGTTAAGTTGTACCGGATGTTCAATCTATCCTACATTAATCAGGTTTATATGTTTTATTTGGGAAATCTTATTGGTCAGGATTTTGGCTCTGGAATCGAGAGCCTAGACGTAAAATTGTTTTCTAAAGATGAGATTCCCTGGGACGAGTTGGCTTTTCCGGTGGTGACTGATGTGCTCAAAGAGCTGTTTGAAGACCGTAAAACCGCGACTTACCCCGTGCGAATATCGGACGTCGAGCCATTTTGGCAGCGAGCAAAGAAAAACGCCTAACTGGCATTCTACGACGAATGAATGTGTTGTCAGCCTCCATTCGTCGGTGTCGCAGCGACTCAGGAGAGTGTTTGGCGGTCCAGTATGTTCCGTATGCGCACGTATTCGTCGTGAGCTTCTGATAAAAAAACCAATTTGTAGAAAAAACGTTCGTTGACGGTATGTTCGTTAGCGGTTCCCTTACCCGCTTTGTGGGTAGAGTGTGTATAACTCATTTCCAAATGAATTAAGCGGGTACCAACAGGGACTTCAAAGTCGAGGCCGTCCAGTGTTTTCTTGATTTTTGTTTCTTTGATACTGTACATCGATACTTCTGCGATCAACCCCAGATTGATACGAAAATTACTAGTGACAGGCGCTAGATATTGATTGTCCATATCTTTGTGCTGTACATAGACATGTGGATTCTTCTTTACTTCAATAAACATTAAGGCACTCCGAACGATAGCAAGCTCTGACGGGGACAATACTAGCAGATATTCGCGTGTACCCGGATTAGTTCGGTAATAAATTCTGATATTTAAGCGGCTCTTTTGCGAATAACTCAGCGCCACCACCCTCTCCGACTCTTTGGAAGTGTGTCTGAGCATCATTAAGCTCTCCCAGTTCAAACAAACACTGTCCCAGGCGCAAGTGAATGAAAGGGTTGCCGGACGCTTTCGGGCAGTGAAGAGCAGAGCTTAAGGCTTCGCGACCACTTTCGAAATAGCCCTTGGTAAAGTAGGCGTCACCGAGAGCCGCTAAAATCCAGCCAGCTTCCTCCCATTGTGTTTGAGGTTTAGGGAGTAGAGTCCATGCAGAATAAAACTGACGTAAAGCAGACTTGATATCGCCGTCGTCAAAAAGCAGATAACCCTGCTGACATATTTCACGGGCCTTCGTGGCTATTGTTACATCGAGGGTGAGCAAGGTAGGGCTATCTTTCATTATCGACTTATTGTTAGGTTTATTAGTGTTCAATAGTGTTATTTATCTCTAGTTTAGCGCTACATTGGCAACTCGAAAAGAAATTTTATTGGATAGTTGGTGTAGGCTGGCTGGCAGCCTACAATGAACTTACATTAGCAAGAAACTAAATAGAGTAATTCTGTTGGACAATATAGTACTTCAATCCGAGTGGTTACTGGCGGCGGCAGTCGCCTTTGCAGTTGTTGGAATATTGATCAGTTTTGTTGTTGCATATCGCTCTCGCCGAGCTGTTGCAAGCATTGAAGCGGATAGTACGGACTATGTGGACGAAATACAGCAGGTATCTCAAAGTCAGCTAGCGGTAGCTCGAGAAAGAAACCTTTTTTTAGATGCTCGAATCGAAAATAAAGAGGAGCACGTTGATCGACTAGAGGCTCTGCTCATTGAGCGTGAGCAACAAATTGCGCTATTACACACGTTGCTCACCGAACAAAAGGAAGCAACGGCCGTATTACGTACCGAGTTGAGTCAGCACGGTGAAAGCGCGGCTGAAAAAGTTAAAGTACTGGAAGAAACCAGACAGCAACTAGGTCGTGATTTTGAGTTACTGGCAAATCGCATATTTGAAGAAAAATCGGAACGTTTCAATAAAAATAGCCAATCGAGTTTGGACACGGCTTTGAGCCCGTTGCGTGAACAGCTGAAGGACTTTAAGCAAAAAGTTGAAGATGTCTATGATAAGGACAGCAAGGAGCGAGTGTCACTGTCAGCTGAGTTGGGCCAGTTAAAGCAACTCAATCAACAGATGAGTGCCGACGCATTGAATCTGACAAATGCATTAAAAGGTGACAACAAAGTCCAGGGAAACTGGGGTGAGGTCATTTTGGAACGAGTTTTGGAGGAGTCGGGTCTACATAAGGGGAGGGAATATGAAACTCAGGTCAGTTTGAAATCTGAACAGGGCAGAAGCCAACCCGATGTCATTGTACGTTTGCCGGAAAACAAAGACTTGATCATCGACTCGAAAGTGTCACTCGTGCACTATGAGCGATATTGTAATAGCAGCGAAAACGATCAGCGTCAGCAGGCACTTAAAGATCACGTGGCTTCAGTAAGAAATCATATCCGGGATTTAAGTCAGAAGAACTACGAAGGGCTTGACGGCATAAGAACCTTAGATTTTGTGCTCATATTTATTCCGATAGAACCGGCATTTATGGCCGCATTTGAACATGATCAAGCGATGTTTCGCGAAGCGTATGAAAAGAATATTATTGTTGTTGGCCCCACCACATTGTTAGCCACTTTACGCACTATTCAAAGTATATGGCGATACGAGCGGCAGAACAAAAATGCGGAAGAAATTGCCAGACAAGCGGGAGCAATGCATGATAAGTTTGTGGGTTTCGTCAATGATATGGAAAAAATTGAAGAACATTTATCAAGGGCCAGCCAGGCGCACGAGGATGCTCTCAATAAGTTGTCAAAAGGCAAAGGGAACTTAGTGGGGAGTACGCAGCGATTGGAGAAGTTGGGTGCCAAGGTCAAGAAGACGATGCCGATATCGGTGGTTGAGGATCAGGTTTTTGAAGAGGAAGTCGGCGAGTATGATCAGGAGATACTCAGCCAAAAGGAACTACCTGACATTACAGGTATAGATTCGTAAATAATTCATGAGGAGAACAGTGTTGGCACATCCCAAAGTAGGTAACTTGGCACCGGCTTTTAGTTTGAGTGACCAGGATGGCAAGAAGGTCGGTTTGAAAAACTTTAAAGGAGAGAAGGGCGTTGTGCTCTATTTCTACCCAAGGGCAAGCACGCCTGGTTGTACCATGCAGGCTAATGGGCTCAGAGATATCAAAGCAGAGCTTGATGCGCGAGGTTATGTAGCGCTTGGTGTTAGCTTTGACCCCGTTTCAAAAATTAAAAAATTCCATGATAAATACGAACTGAATTTTCCGCTGCTTTCCGATGAAGATCACGCAATCATCGATAAGTATGGTTGCTGGCAGTTGAAGAAATTTATGGGTAGAGAAAATATGGGTACCGTCAGAACCACCTTTATTATTGATGACGGTGGTCGGCTGGTTAAAATCATGGACAAGTTTAAGACCAAGTCTCATCATGAAACGCTGCTGGAAGTACTCGATGAGCTGACTGGCTAGGGTTCTTTTCAGGGTAAGGTTAAAGGCACTAAATAAAAGTATCTTTATGGCCGTGGCAAATCGTAGAATAGTGGGCATAGTTTACCTTGCCAACCTTTCCCAATTTGGATTCTAATGAAAAAGACCTACGAACTGTCCCACCCGAAAATCAAGGTAGCCCGCTTAATAGACGCCGCCAAGCATGACGTAAAAAAATACATGAAGCGAGAACGACGTAAGGAGCTCCCAGACGGTGCTGATTTCTGGGGTTTCGATTGCAAATACGGCGCTGATGCCGCCAGTGCGAAAGAGATTCATGTCGGGGAAATCAACAAGTGTATAGACGAGGCAGAGAGCCTGGCGCTACCGTCATTCTATTTAGAAATTCTTTCAAATCCGGTAACATCTACCCAATAGTCAGTGCGGTAAAGAGGGGATGCTTTAAGGCCGGAAAATCCCGCCCTTAAAGCAAGTTTATTCGATACTGGTAGGTAGATCGTCACCTGTAGTTACATTGACATCAAAACCCGTGCTAAAACTGACGATATCATTACCTTCATTGTTATCAGCGCCGTTGTCTTCAGTATTTATATCCAATAATGCATCACAGGTAAACGCCACTGTGTAATCACCTACCGGAACATAACCGATAGTAAATGCATACAATTCAGTGTCTGGATTAAGCACTACTGTTGCAGATGCCATTGGGTCGGCATCATTCCCCTGAATATCCTGTAATGACGTATCATTGCCATTGAATAGATAAACTGCATTGCCGGTGTCATTATTAGGGCCATTGTTGCAATCAGGATCTATGATCAACGCTTCTGCAACCGTACCATTAATCGTATTTACTTCAAGGTTATCAACTAATCGTAAGGTTGGGCGCAGCTTATAGTCTCCAGTTCCTTCCTGGTGAATCGATTTTCTAAGATCAAAATCAATAGTAAAATCGTTTGTGCTGCCTACACCAATCGTAAATCCCCGATTCAATTTCAAACCGGTTTGAGCGCTACTTGGAATTTCCAGCGGATACTGGCTGCCATCAATGACAATATAGGAATCAGCTTCGTTAACGCCTAGCCTGATCCATTGATAATCGCCACTAGCCAAGGTTTCACCGTCTAAAAGTAGCAATCTATCTTCACCTTGAAGGGCTAATAGATTTAGCGTTTTAGCCTCATCAAATTCAATTAGCTTACGCTCAGCTCCCTGTAGCTCAACAGAAGTAAACGAAACAACAACTTCAGATGCGTTTTCAACGGGTCCATCAGTGATGCCAAGAGATAGCTCGCCAGTGCTGCTACTGCTGCCTCCGCTACCACCACCGCCACAACCTGAGAGAGCGATGACAATAGCTAGTGCTGATAAATTCAAAAGAGCTTTCATAGTGAGAATCCATAGATAGAGCATTACTATACCAATTGTGATCTATAAGTTGATACGGAAGGATTAAAAAGTGAACTATCGGAAGTTGTTTCGTTAGTCGTTAGTCGCTGAAATGTACCTTCTATACGCGCCCCCATTTGAGGAAAATTCATTGGCTGCCCCAATAAAAACGTATAGATGGTTATTCGACTTTTAATCCAGCAGAATTTGTCCCATTTTTTAATAAACGGAGTATCCTATGAATAAGGCCTTACAGAGTAAGACGCTAAAGCAATTTATGGTGGTTGTGGTTGTGTGCTTTGGTTTGTTTTCCAGTTATGCACAGGCAAAAATTATTCCTACCGCCACCGTGATCAGTACAGATAGCCAGGAGTATGATCAACAGCAATTGTTATCGGCACTAGCCTCTGACGAGTTGAAGCAGCAACTGCAAGAGCTGGGTGTTGATACCAAGCAGCTAAATGATCGTATTGCCAGTTTAACAGCAGAAGAAATCCAGCAGCTCAATACCGAGTTAAGTGAACAGCCAGCCGGTGGTATTGTCGGGGTGTTACTGACTATTTTTATCGTGCTGGTCGTCACTGATATGCTGTGTGCGACCGATGTCTTCAATTTTGTGAAACGCATTAATAAATAATCTATGGGGTACATCTTCACGGCACTAACGAGAACACTAAAGTGGATTGCCGTCGTTAGTGCCGGTGTGCTATCGGGCTGTGCCGGCATGCCCGATCTGAGCCATCAACCTGGTTATGTCGAACTTGCTCCCATTCGTACGCTACGTAATATTCCCTATTTCCCCCAGTTTGAAGACCAGTGCGGGCCCGCATCGCTGGCCACGGTGTTGGTGGCCAATGGAGTAGACGTTAAGCCTGAACAGTTGCGGGATAAGCTCTACATTCCCGGTAAGGAAGGTGTCGTTACTACGGAAATGGTGGCGCGGGCACGGCGTTATGGTTTGCTGGCTTATGTATTGCAGCCCGGTCTAGTTGATGTGCTAGCTGAAATCAATGCCGGCACGCCGGTGCTAGTGATGCAAAACCTGGGCTTTGCCTGGTTGCCCCGCTGGCATTTTAGTGTGGCCATTGCGTACAACCTTGATGCACAAACTATTACTTTGCGCTCCGGCGATAAACGACAACATGAAATCAGCATCAGTTTGTTTTTGAAAACCTGGCGCCGAGCAAATTCCTGGGCAATGGTCGTGGTGCATGCCGGCGCGTTGCCGGCAACAGCCAATCCCAAGCGACTTATCCAGGCTGCCACTGACCTCGAACAGGTGGGTGAGCAGGTAGCGGCGTTGAAGGTTTATCAATCGGTATTACAGCGCTGGCCCGATAGCGTGTTGGCTAATTTTGGTGCGGGTAACAGCGCCTATGCACTCGGTCGCTACGAGGATGCCCACGATTATTTTTCCTCTTATCTACAGGTTCGGCCAGAAGCCGCTGAGGGCTGGAATAACCTGGCATATAGTTTAGTTGCTCTCGGTTGCGGTTCACAGGCGCTGCAAGCAATACGTTGTGGGCTTAAACTAACGTTTGATAACCCTGCGCTGGTTGATAGTTTTCACGAGCTTAATGATGACATTAAGAAAGTGGCTGCCAGCGCCGAGGTCTGCCCGGATATTCAATGCCTAGTCGAATAATAAAAAACGATTCGGCTTAAATGGGTAGCAGCTCAGCAAAAAATATTGCAGCGGGTATAGATTGATTGGATTGGTAGGTATCAAACGCAAGAAATAGTAATCGGAATTTATTATTTCAAGGCTTCGTTCGGGACGTCTATTATTTTCGTTTATGACTGCTTTTGGCAAATACTGTTGAAAAACTCATTCCGTGGTCGACGTTCTACGAAAATTGAATCTATTTTTTAGTTCTCAATATTCGATAATTAAGATTTCCTCAATGTCATTAACGAACGCAGTGTCAATTTCAGTATCTTGTCACGACTGAAATTGGAGCAGGGTCGTAAGAAACTATTTTCACCATAATATGTGTTCTTGTGCATTTTTTTTGCTGATGAGGTGTTGGTTTTTATGATGGCAAAGGGCTGACGAAAATTAGTAGTCGACAAGCGAGGACTATTGGCGATAAATAGCTAAACAACTGATATATTGATTGAGTTATTCTAATAATAGTAAATTTTCCAATAAGAGTGTATTTATCGTGAAGACTATCGTTCGTAACTCACTGTACCTGATCATGATAGGGTTGGCCTATCCGATATTGGCCCACGACGATGCCGCCATACCAGACACTCTTGATGAACAGCGCCTGATTAAGTTCCCAGACACGGCAAACTACAAAACTCTGGTGCTGGATCCACACACCCATTCTTCCTTCTCCGATGGGCACGTCTGGCCGCGTATCAGGGTAGAGGAGGCTCTGCGCGATGGACTCGACGCTGTCGCCATCACCGAACACCTTGAATGGCAGCCGCATTTGGACGATCTTCCCCACCCAGATCGCAATCGCGCCTATCAGGTAGCACGTGACGCCAATGGTGATAACCCATTGATGATTATCGCCGGATCTGAAATAACCAGAGAAACACCTTCAGGGCATATCAATGCTTTGTTCATTTCAGATGCTAATAAAATGTTACAGCCACTTGCGCCACCAGAGCCTTTCGACCCGATCGAGTATTACCGGAGCATGCACCAGTTTCCAGAGCAAGAAGCTGTAGACGCAGCCGTCGCACAAAAAGCTTTCGTGTTCTGGAACCATCCCTGGTGGCATTCTGATTACGTTGATAATATCCCCATTATTCCTGAATTTCACCGAGAAAATGCCACCAACGGTAAGATACAAGGCATCGAGATTGCCAATGGCTTCAATTACTCAGAACAGGCCTTTCAAATTGCTCTTGATTTGGACCTGGCGGTGATAGGTTCTTCCGATGTGCACGAACTTATCGATTGGGATTACAGGCCCCGCGAGGGCGGGCACCGTCCGGTTACGTTAGTACTGGCTAAAAATGCTACTATGAATAGTCTGCGCGAAGCGCTGTTCGCACACCGCACTTTGGTGTGGTTCAACAATACGCTGCTGGGAAGAGAAGCCGAAATGCAGGAGTTGTTAATGGCGGCACTGACTGTGACGGGAGCAAACTATAGCGGCAAAAAAAATCTGCTGAACCTGGAAATTGAAAATCATTCTGATGTGGACTTTCAGTTGCAGAATATGAGTGAGTTCACTTTCAGCAAAAATACCGATCAAGTAACCCTCAAACAACATACCAAAACCACACTTGTGCTGCGAACCCCAACACGGCTTGAGGCAATTGAATTACCTTTTGCTGTGCTCAATGCGCTCACAGCACCCAAACAAACCGCTACGCTGACACTTTCTGCCCGTTCAATAGAAATTATTGAATAGTGTGAGGGAGTTTATATCGTTGCAAATTTTTGAATAACACCCACTTGCTATCAGGGGAAAATCCCGACAGTGCGGGATCGATAAATACACGCAGAATAATTAATCAAGGAGAGTGTATGTCTGAACAGACGCTAGAAGAAAACCGTTCGTGGTTCAATGAATTTGGGCCCATGCACGACCTATGGTTGCGACTAGAACGCGGTATGCAAATTATACTAGGGGTTGCGCTAATCACTATCTTCGGTTTTTTAGGTGAGAGCTGGGGGAGTGAAAACGTACCGTATGACAGTATAATCGCAGCAGCTTATCGAATTGCCTGGGCTTTTGCCGTATCCATATTGCTATCTCCCTGTATTTTTACTCTAGGTATCATTGCAAGTAAGACACTGCCTGTATCAAGAGAAAACCGAGGGAGAATCTATCTGGTCGTACTTTTACTGGGTCTAGGTTATTGTTGGACTTTACTTTATGTTTCTACAGCAGAGGTATTGGAAGCCCTGGTGGAAGCTACCGGTGTAGTTTCACCTTTGGATAAACTCTAAATCGTCAAC
>CAYNZI010000048.1:0-10439 GCA_964401565.1 uncultured Spongiibacteraceae bacterium | reverse complement strand
CAGCAGATAGGCGATTTCCAGCCAACTGATGCCGTTACTGATAGTCTGTCGCTACATCAGGCGGTAAAAACGGCATTTTTGTATCACAGTTTTGAGCGTTGGTTTTCGGTAGTTTTTTGGTTTTTGGTATTGGGTCCCATCGGCGCAGTCGCTTACCGAGTTAGTTTTTTGTCAGCACACAGAGATATTCTTGATACTGACGATAGGGTCTTGGCTCTGCGAATTGTTCACTATTTGGATTGGCTACCCGCGCGGTTGTTAGTATTGTCGTTCATGTTAACAGGTAACTTCGTCAAAGGATTCAGTCATAGCTGGGGGGAAATCTGGAGCGATAGCTCTGCATCTGAGTTGCTAGATAGTTGTGCAATGGCCGCATTAGACGAAGTTGAAGAGCCGCTGGGTGTGAATGATCGAGACGATAGTGAAAAAATCATCGGAGTGGGTCGGGAGCAATTGCTGGCGCTGAAATCTTTAATGTCGCGAAGTGCTATTTGTTGGCTAGTTGTTATAGCGGTATTAACCCTGGCTGCTGGATGATGGACGGGACAGGGTTATTTTGCTCAAACTGCAAACTGTGGAAGGACGATTAGCCGTTTTATTTGTTATCGCTATTGGCGTTTTTTAGTGATTGCGCAGGCGGCTCTTGATTGATTGTTTCGCCCTAGAGCGGCTGAAATGAAATTGCCAGTAGCAATAAGTCGATCCATGTCGACGCCGGTTTCAATGCCCAGTCCATGCAGTAAGTAAACAACATCTTCAGTGGCTACATTGCCAGTTGCGCCTTTGGCGAATGGGCAACCTCCCAGTCCAGCAACGGAACTATCGATAACGTGAACACCTAATTGCAGAGCGGCGTATATATTGGTTAGCGCCTGTCCGTAAGTGTCGTGGCAGTGGACGGCAAGGTGCTCGACCGATACATCTTTTGCTACCGTCTCTATCATGGTGTGCATACTGCCCGCCGTTCCCACGCCAATGGTATCGCCCAGAGATATTTCGTAGCAGCCCATTTCAATAAGCTGGTTTGATATTTTTCGCACTACTTCTGCGTCGACGTCACCTTCATAGGGGCAGCCGACGACGCAAGATACATAGCCCCTGACGGGAATGTTATTGGCTTTTGCGGCTTCGACAACCGGCGCAAATCGTTCAATGCTCTCGTCAATTGAGCAGTTAATGTTTTTATGGCTAAACAATTCAGAGGCTGCAGCAAAAATGGCTACCTCGGTGGCTTGTGCAGCAAGTGCCCTTTCAAATCCTTTGATATTTGGGGTTAGGGCCGCATAAGTGACACCCGGTTGACGAGATAGGGTATTGAATACGGCTTCACTACTAGCCATTTGTGGAATTAGCTTGGGATTGACGAAGCTACCCGCTTCTATATACGTCAACCCTGAGTCGACCAGCCGCTCGATCAGTTCAACCTTCGTTGCCGTTTCTATCGCCTGTTTTTCATTTTGCAGGCCATCTCTCGGGCCCACTTCCACAATTCGCACTGACTTTGGCAGGTTCACTGTTGTTCTCCTTCAAAGGCCAGTAGGTCGGCACCGCCGTCCACCAAGTCTCCGGGCTGGTAGTATAATTCTGTCACCACCCCATTCTCGGGTGCGCGTATCGTGTGTTCCATTTTCATGGCTTCCATGACGATAAGTGCTTTCCCCTTTTCAACCACGGCACCCGGCTGAACCAGTAGCTCAATGATGGTTCCGTTCATTGGAGCGGCTAGGGCGTTAGCATCGGAATCAGCACTCACGTCCCCGAGATCGGGTTTTTTAACGCTGAATTGAACCGCGGAAGCCAGCGTGAAGATGGTGTAGACCCCGTCGTGTTCGGATACTGAAGCCTGAGACCGGTAACCCTGAATCTCACTGTGAAGTTGGTCGCCGATAAGATAGCCACTAGCGTCGACAACAGTATCGCCATAGTGAATTCGGAAGCGGCTATTTTTAGGACCGCTACCCGTTTCGCTGTGGCGACTATCGTTTGCTTTTTCTACCTGAACATCGAAAACGTGTTCCTGCATACCAATAGGAAAGTGTTGATTGTGAGGTTCGTTGAGGCGCCAGGAAGAATTCAAGTGCCAGGGAGAAGACGCATCTACCGAATGAGCTGATTCAGATTCGGCAATCTGTTGTTGTTTTAATACCAGCCACAGTGCCGCTATGGGTAACTGTTGTTTGAAATTAGTTTCTAGTGAATGAAAGATACTATCGTGATGTTTCTCGATAAAACCTGTGTCCAGTTCAGCGGCTGCAAACGGAGCACTGCGACTAAGATTGTAAAGAAATTCAATGTTCGTGGTCATGCCGCTAATGCGGTATTCTGACAAAGCTTTGCAAAGTCGGCCTAATGCCTTATCTCTGTCTTCATCCCAGACTATCAATTTGGCGATCATCGGGTCGTAGTAAACGCTGACTTCGTCGCCTTGTCGTACACCAGAATCAACCCGTACATGTCGGTTTTCTTCAGGTGTCTTCAGGTGTGAAAGAGTTCCCGTAACGGGTAAAAAATCATTGGCTGGATCTTCCGCATAGATACGGGCCTCAAAGGCATGGCCGTTAATTTTTATTTGTGATTGAGTCAGTGGCAGAAGTTCATTGGCGGCAACTCGAAGTTGCCATTCAACGAGGTCCTGGCCGGTGATCATTTCTGTTACCGGATGCTCTACCTGTAAACGGGTATTCATTTCCATGAAGTAGAAAGAGCCGTCACTATCCAGCAAGAATTCGACAGTTCCGGCACCTCGATAATTAATGGCTTGGGCCGCCGTGATGGCGGTTTCTCCCATGCTCTGGCGCAGTAATGCAGAGACACCTGGAGCCGGTGCTTCCTCAATGACTTTTTGGTGTCGGCGCTGTACCGAGCAGTCTCTTTCCGCTAGGTAAACGGCATTATTATGGTTGTCACAAAATACTTGAATTTCAACATGCCGAGGTTCTGTCAGGTATTTTTCGACCAGCATAATGTCATCGTTAAACGCATTGAGCGATTCTCGTTTGGCGGCAACCAATGCTTCGTCAAACTCATCGGCAGACCAAACCTGGCGCATACCCTTGCCGCCGCCACCTGCGGCGGCTTTAAGTAATACGGGATAACCCATTGCGTAGGCACTTTGCTTCAATATTTCGGTACTTTGGTCAAAGCCGTGATAGCCGGGAACGAGAGGGACGTCAGCTTTCGCCATGATCGTTTTAGCGGCAGATTTTGATCCCATCGCCTCTATCGCCTCGACTGGAGGACCAATAAAGGTAATGTTATTTTCTTCACAAGCTCGGCAGAAGAGAGCATTTTCACTGAGAAATCCGTATCCGGGATGAATCGCTTCAGCGCCCGTCTGCAGAGCGGCCTCAATCACCTTTGGTATTTGTAAATAGGATTCACGTGATGGGGCGGCACCTATGTGGACGGCCTCATCAGCCATCGATACATGGAGTGCATCTCGGTCGGCATCGGAATAAACGGCGACAGTGAGTATGCCCATTTTGCGGGCAGTTTTAATCACTCGGCAGGCGATTTCACCGCGGTTTGCGATAAGAATTTTGCTAAACACTTTAGCTCTCCTGTATCCAGCTGGCTGGACGTTTATCAAGGAATGCAGAAACGCCTTCCTTGCCTTCTACTGAACAGCGAATGTCGGCGATCAGTTGACTGGTTTTGTCTTTCAATGCTTGATCTATCGGTTTGTGTTTAACATCTGCAATGAGTTGTTTGGCCGCAGTAATGGCTGTTGGGCCATTACCAAGCAGTGCTTCGACCAGCGCGGTTATGGTTGAATCAAGTTCATCGTCGGCAACACATTCATTGATCAGGCCAACGTTAAGGGCAGTTTCTGCGCTAAATCGTTCAGCTGTGATGAAGTAGCGGCGAGCGGCTCGAGGACCAATGGATTCAAGAACGTATGGGCTTATGGTGGCAGGAACCATCCCCAGTTTTACTTCACTTAAACAGAAGCTGGCGCGATGACTGGCGACGGCAATATCGCAACAACTGACCAGGCCAACACCGCCACCGTAGGCTGCACCTTGAACTCTGGCAATGGTTGGTTTGGTCAATTCATTGAGCGTGGCCAACATAGTGGCCAGGCCTTTGGCGTCGGCAAAGTTTTCTGCTTCGTTATAGGTAGCCATTCGCTTCATCCAATTAAGGTCGGCACCGGCGGAGAAGCTTTTTCCATTGGCGGCAAGGATGACAACGCGTACGTGTGTATTGTTATCAAGTTCAGTGAAAATTGAACTCAGTTCAGCAATCACGGCGTCGTCAAACGCGTTGTGTTTCTCGGCTCGATTTAAGGTGACTGTTGCTACACCGCGGCTGTCAACGTGGGTTAAAATGGCACTCATGAATCACATCCTGAACACGCCAAAGCGTGTATCTTCAATGGGTTTGTTTAAGCTGGCGGATAGTGCGAGGCCCAGTACCATTCGAGTTTCGGCGGGGTCAATAATGCCATCATCCCACAATCGCGCGGATGCATAGTAAGGGTGACCTTGTACATCGTAGGTATCGAGGATGGGTTGTTTAAACGCAGACTCTTCTGCTTCGCTCCAGTCTTCGCCTCTCGACTGTTTTTGATCTCTTTTGATTTGCGCCAGAACTCCAGCGGCCTGCTCGCCACCCATGACGGAAATTCTGGCGTTGGGCCACATAAACATAAATCGAGGATCGTAAGCCCGGCCGCACATACCGTAGTTTCCCGCGCCGAACGAGCCGCCGATAAGAACCGTTAGTTTGGGCACTTTGGCACAGGCTACAGCAGTCACCATTTTGGCGCCATGTTTTGCAATTCCCCCCGCTTCATATTGTTGGCCCACCATAAACCCGTTGATGTTCTGGAGAAAGATCAGAGGAATTTTTCTTTGTGCGCATAATTCAATGAAATGAGCGCCCTTCTGTGCAGATTCGGAAAATAATATACCGTTGTTGGCGACAATACCGACGGGGTAGCCAAATAAATGGGCAAATCCGCAGACTAGAGTTGTGCCGTAGAGTGCCTTAAATTCATTGAATTCAGAGCCGTCAACAATTCGAGCAATAACATCGCGTACATCATAGGGTTGGCGAGCATCCTTTGGGACTATGCCATATATCTCTTTGCTATCGTACAGGGGCTCGCACACGTCGCGTATGTTCATGGTGATGGGTTTGACGCGGTTAAAGTTGTCAATGCATTGGCGAGCAATTTGCAACGCGTGATGATCGTTCTGGGCGTAGTGATCGGATACGCCGGAGGTGCGACAGTGAACGTCGGCGCCACCGAGCTCTTCTGCACTAACAACTTCACCCGTAGCGGCTTTGACCAGCGGTGGCCCGGCGAGGAATATGGTTCCCTGTTCCTTGACGATAATGGATTCGTCAGCCATGGCGGGAACATAGGCGCCACCCGCCGTGCAGGATCCCATGACGACCGCAATTTGCGGAATGTTTTGAGCAGACATGTTGGCCTGATTGAAGAATATTCGACCGAAGTGTTCGCGGTCAGGAAAGACCTCGTCTTGTCTCGGTAGATTGGCTCCGCCGGAATCGACCAAGTAAATGCACGGCAAGTGATTTTGCTCGGCAATGTTTTGAGCACGCAAATGCTTTTTAACACTGAGGGGATAATACGAGCCGGCTTTGACCGTTGCGTCATTGGCCACAATCATACATTCCTGGCCGTTAACTCTGCCAACGCCCGTCACTATGCCAGCGGCATTGACCTCTTCATCATAGACATTAAAGGCGGCAAACTGGGACAGTTCGAGAAATGGCGAGCCGGGATCGAGTAGTGCATTGATACGCTCCCGGACTAACAGTTTCCCACGGTCTTTGTGGCGTTGTTGGTACTTTTCACCGCCGCCCAATTTTATGGCTGCCAGTTTTTCATGGAGGTCATCAACCAACTCTTGCATGTGCTCGCTGTTTTCAGTAAACGTTGCGGCGCGTGGATTGATTACGCTGTTTAAAATACTCATAGTTTCAAGCCTTGTTGGTCCGCGTGTTAAGCCGTTTCGTTAAATAATTCCCGCCCGATTAACATGCGGCGAATTTCAGAAGTCCCCGCTCCAATTTCGTAAAGTTTTGCATCACGCAACAATCGAGCGGCTGGAAATTCGTTGATATAACCGTTTCCGCCCAGGGCTTGAATTGCCTGCAAGGCCATTTGTGTTGCTTTTTCTGCCGTAAATAGAATGACAGCGGCGGCGTCTTTTCGACTTTCTTCTCCGCGATCACAGGCTTTTGCTACCGCGTACAGATAAGCTCGAGAGGCATTGAGATCGGTATACATGTCCGCCACTTTACCCTGCATTAATTGGAATTCTCCGATACTTTGACCAAACTGTTTACGGTCGTGAATGTAGGGGACAACTTGATCCATGCATGCTTGCATTATACCGACGGGTCCGCCAGATAGTACCGTCCGTTCGAAATCCAACCCAGACATCAGTACGCGAACCCCTTCTCCTTCGCGGCCGAGAATGTTTTCTTCTGGAACTTCACAATCCTGAAAAACCAATTCACACGTATTGGATCCGCGCATCCCCAGTTTGTCGAGTTTAGGTGATCGGCTGAATCCCTGAGAATCACGTTCAACGATAAATGCAGTAATGCCTTTCGGTCCAGCATTGACATCTGTTTTGGCATATATCACGTAGGTATGTGCGTCGGGCCCGTTGGTAATCCACATCTTGTTGCCGTTCAAAATATACTTGTCGCCTTGTTTTTCTGCCCGTAACTTCATGCTGACAACGTCAGAGCCGGCATTGGGTTCTGACATGGCAAGAGCACCAATATGTTCACCAGAGCAGAGTTTTGGCAAATATTTTTCCTTTTGTGCCTCGTTGCCATTTTTGGAGATCTGGTTGACACAAAGATTGGAGTGGGCGCCGTATGACAAGCCTACAGAGGCTGAGGCACGGCTGATTTCTTCCATCGCGACGGTGTGTCCTAGATAGCCTATGTTGCTGCCACCGTATTGTTCAGATACGGTCATACCGAGTAAGCCGAGATCGCCAAGCTTCCTCCATAAAGCCATGGGAAATTCATTGTCTTTATCCAGCTGTGCAGCCAACGGTGCGATTTCTTTTGTTGAAAACTGGAACACTGAGTCGCGCAACATATCGATCTCTTCGCCGAGATCAAAATTAAGGGTAGGGTAGGGTGTATTCATGATAATTCCTCAGCGATAGATAGAAGCCTATGCATTTGCTTTTGTTTGGTGGCCGGATGTGGCGCCGATGAGTGCGGCTTGATATTTTTCCTCTGCCTTACGCAGATCCAGCATCATCACTTCCAGGTCATGATACTGTCGTTCCAGTTGCGTTCTCTTTTCGCGGCATTTTGTAATTAACTTTTGCAATTGATCAACGTTGCCGTGAGCGGGGTCGTAGAGCTCTATAATGTCCTGACTTTCATCGAGTGTTAACCCCAGGCGCTTACCGCGCAAAATGAGTTTTAACTTTATTCGGTCGGAAGGTTGGAAAATTCTGGTGCTGCCAAGTCTTGTCGGCGCCAGTAATCCCTTCTCTTCATAGAAGCGAATAGTGCGAGTGGTGATATCAAACTCTGTCGCTAAATCCGATATCGTGTACGTTTTATTGTCGGGCATTAATCAATTCTATCAATACAGAGGGGCGGATCATAATCAATGTTAACGTTAACGTCAACGTAATGGGGTTATCGGGCAATCGTACTCAGTCGACACAGGAGTTGAGGGGTTTGCGAGTGATAGTTCGCCGTATTTTTCTTGACAGTTTTCATCGGCTTTTCTTGCTCCGTTAGTAAAGGTTTTTCGTTCAGTTTACATTCATCACGATTGCGTACACTCAGTGTGAAAGTTAGTTGTTGATTAATGAATTCATTAGCGAGAGGTATGCAATCATGAAGCACTATGTAATCACTTTGTTAATCGTCTTTTTGGCAATGAGCAGTGCTGGTGTCTTGGCAAAAGATCGCGATAGTCATGGAGAGAGAGAAGACTATTCTGGTCGTCATGATTCGAGGCAGTCACAGCATTCCCGCAAGCATTCCCGCAAGCATTACGGCAAGCATTACGACAAGCACAGCTATGACAGGAATTATCGTCAATACACAACGCACAAACGCCATAACAGGCATAACAGGCATAACAGGCATAACAGGCATAACAATAGACATTACGCCTATGACAATTTTCGCTGGTTATGGCGCGGAATTGTCCCTCACTCGGCAAGAAGGCATCATACCGATCCATATAGACATCACTCCGGTTGCGGACACAATGTTACCTTGCAGCTAGGATGGTATGGTGCGGACTGATAGTATTGTTTTTTCCGTCTTTATCCATTGAGGTTATCCATGTCTTTTAGGCCCCGTCGTTCTGTTCTTTACATGCCAGGATCCAATCAGCGAGCCTTGGAAAAATCTAGAACGTTAAAAGCAGATACGCTGATATTTGATCTTGAGGATGCAGTCAGTCCGGACAAAAAACATCTCGCCCGCGATCAGGTTGTTGCCGCTATTCAGGCCGGTGGTTACGGAGGGCGTGAAATTATTGTCCGGGTCAACGGGCTCGATAGTGAATGGGGCGAGGATGATATCGCCGCTGTGGCTATCTCCGGTGCCGATGGTATTTGTTTGCCAAAGATCGAAAACGAAATCGAAGTAGAGGCGGCCATAAAATTACTGAACGACGCCGGTGCCCCAAGCACGTTACAAGTTTGGGTAATGATAGAAACTCCTCTGGGCGTACAGAATGTCAGCCTTATTGCCGGTGCTGACGCCAAAATTTCAGTAATCGTTATGGGTACTACTGATCTTGCTTATGAGTTACGCGTACCGCATACAGATGATCGAATTGGTTTGCAGTACGCGCTGAGTCGATGTGTTGTTGCTGCGCGGGCACACGGAAAAGAAATTCTCGACGGCGTTTATCTCAATATACACGATGAGAGTGGTTTTGAATCGGCGAGTCTGCAGGGGAAACATTTGGGCTTTGATGGTAAAACACTCATCCATCCCTCTCAAATTGCTACGACTAATCGAATATTCGGTCTAGATGATGACGATGTGCTTCATGCCAGAAAAGTCATCGATGCATGGCGGGAAGCAGAAGCTGAAGGAAAGGCCGTTGTGTTAGTCGATGGTCAGCTGATAGAGGCGATGCACGTTGAAGACGCTAGGCGTCAGATTAGTATTGTCGATATGATGGTGCAGCTTGAGGCTGAATCGATAAGTAATTGTGAAAATCAGGGCCCAGTACGGTAGCGAAATCAGGCTGGGCGCAACAGGTTGGAAAGCTTTGCATTGGGTTTCTTTGCTTTGCGGTAAATAAGCGCAACTTTTCCGATTTGCTGTACCACTGTAGCCTGGTGCTTGGTGCAAATCCCTGATACCAGATTTTTACGGTATTCTGGGTCATTGATGTTGATCTTTATTTTTATAAGCTCGTGATCATTCAGTGTTCGTTCGAGCTCCGTGTCAATCGCTTCGGTTACACCTTTCTCGGCGATCATAATAATCGGCTTCAAATTGTGGCCAATTGCGCGCATTTCTTTTTTTCTGCTATTGCTAAGTTCCATGATCGATAGTTGTCCGGACGGTGATTCCAGCTAAACAGGTTTAGAAGTAGGCTGTTATCTGGTAAAAAGGGCGCGTATTGTAAAGGTGTCTGCTACAGGACGGAAGAAATAATCGCATGAAGAGAGTTTTATGGCGAAAAAAGGTAATACCAGTAAGGCTTGGCTGAAAGAGCATTTCGACGATAGTTACGTACAGCGAGCTCAACGTGAAGGGTATCGTTCTCGGGCTTGTTATAAGTTGTTGGAATTAAACGAAAAAGACAAGCTGATTAAGCCGGGTATGACAGTGATTGACTTGGGGAGTGCACCAGGTGGATGGTCTCAGGTTGCGGCTGAACTGGTTGGCGATAAGGGGCGCGTAGTCGCTTCGGATATTCTAAAAATGGATAATTTGGCCGGAGTGGACTTCATTCAGGGTGATTTTACCGATCAACATGTCTTTGATTCCATTATGGAATTGTTGGACGGAAAGGAGGTAGACCTTGTAATTTCCGATATGGCCCCCAATATGTCCGGTATGGCTGCGATTGACCAGCCACAATCGATGTATTTAGTTGAGCTGGCGCTTGATATGGCCAGACAAGTGTTGAGGCCTGGTGGGAATTTCGTTGCTAAGGTGTTTCAGGGCGAAGGATTTGACCAGTTACTGCATGACATGCGTACAAGTTTCAAGGTTGTGCAGTCTCGTAAGCCGGCGGCCTCTCGAGCGCGGTCCAGGGAGATTTACCAGCTTGGACGGGGTTTTAAGAGATAGGTCGCAACACTCATGACAGTGAGCTGGTAATCGTGGTGGCGGTAGTAAAACTGTAGTAAAGTTGCACAAATAACGATTGTGTTTCTATTGGTGGCTGGTGAGTTATCTCGGCTATTGATTGAAAATTAAATCCGCTGTCGGGCGGAAAC
>CAYNZI010000047.1:0-10525 GCA_964401565.1 uncultured Spongiibacteraceae bacterium | reverse complement strand
GAGGATCGCGGCCGAACGGAAATGCATCATCTTCAATGCGGCCAACCAGAGCTTCGTTGACACCTCCTACTCCCTTGTCACCATGACAACTCATACACTGCTGCTGATATAACACTTCACCCTGTGCCACAGTGCCCTCACCCGCCGGCAGACCAGCGCCATCGGGTCTAATATCAATATCCCACAGCTGTATTTCCTGCGGCGAAACATCGCGCCCAAGGCCCAACCTCTCAGCCATACTCATGGGTGAGAGGATAAACAGTGGAATGCAGACAAACGCAATAGTCGAGAAACCCAATTGATATAGCTTTTTCAAAGCACTAGCTCTCCGAACTAAAATCCTAGCAAAGTGGCATAACGGTTCCGATGGTACGCTTGATTCCCAAAAGTCGCCTCCAAAACACGTGCTCGCTTGAGGTATAAACCCGCATCAAACTCATCTGTCATGCCGATACCACCGTGGATCTGAATGAGTTGATTAGACATATCATGGAGAAAAGCACCCATTTTTGCTTTTGACAATGACGTTAACTCAGTAATATTGTCGTCGCCATTGTCTATCGCCTGAAGGGCGGCTTCCATACATGAGCGGGAGAGTTCCATCGCGGAAAACAATCCAGCGGCCCGATGACCCAGTGCTTGAAAAGACCCGATAACGCTACCGAATTGCTCACGAGTCTTTAGATAATCCAACGTCATATCAAAAGCCTGAGCGGCTGTTCCCATCCTTTCTCCACCGAGACCGGCACGGGCACGATCCAAGGTTGCCTCAAGCACGCTCAACCCTTGATCCAATGAGCCGACTAACGCATCACTCGCCACTTCAACGTTGTTAAACTCTATATTCGCATAACCGCGACTATCGACCGTCTGCATGGCTGAACGCTTAAGACCTTCGCTGCTAGCAGGAACCAAAAATAAACTAATCCCCTCTCCATCGCCGGCTTTTCCGCTAGTTCTGGCGGCCACAATGAACGTCGTTGCTGCCATTCCTTCTAGCACGAAAGTCTTGTTTCCAGTCAGTGTGAAACCCAACCGGCTTGTTTCGGCTCGCAATCCAGTTTGTGTTGGCTCGTGATGATTACCTTCTTCAAGTGCCAGTGTTAACACTTCACTACCGTCGACAACTTTAGGTAACAGAGATTTTTTTTGCTCTTCGTTACCGGCCAAAATTATCGCAGAAACACCGACCAACGCCGATGCAAATAGCGGAGATGCGGTCAACTGACGCCCCAATTCTTCCAAAATAACGCCGAAAGTGAGATACCCCAATTCCGATCCGCCATACTCCTCCGGGACTAATATACCGGTCCATCCCATCTCGATCATTTCTGACCAGGTTGTTGTTGCAAATCCCTGCTCGACACCGCTGTCGCGCATGTCACGAAACTTTTTCACAGGTGCCTGTTCACTTGCCCACGATTTGGCCTGATCCCGAATCATCGATTGTTCTTCGCTTAATGCTGCCATTTTCTTCTTCCTAACTGTTTCGTTTTAGCCTTTCTGGGTAGTTTCCGGTAGGCCTAGAATGTTCTTGGAAATGATATTGTTCTGAACTTCAAAAGAACCGCCGTAAATGGACATAGCCTTACCCCACAACCAATCGCGCACCGTGCTCAATTCTTGTTCATTAAAATCATCGCCCTCCCAACCAATGCCCTGGCTACCCATCAGCTCCAGTGTTAACTCCGAGCGAGTTTGTGACACGTTGGTCGCCGAGTTTTTGAGGATTGAAGCCGCCGCGCTAACTTCGACCTTGCCTCTGGCCTCAGCCGTGATACGCCCTACGGTTAGTTTGTGGGCCTGGTCATCCATTAAATGCAAAACCAGTCGTGAGCGCAGGTCGGGGTCAGCAATAGATCCGTCTGCACGGGTCTCCACATAGCGTTTTGCCAAATCTTGCAGCGATTCTCTCTTGGTGCCGCCTGAAGAGGCACTGGTCTGGCTTTGGCGCTCGTGTTGAAGTAGTCGTTTAACCACGCTCCAGCCCTGGTTTAACGGACCAAGTAGATCGGCTTTATCAGCGCGAGTATCGTTAAAGTAAGTTTCACAAAACGGTGAGGATCCCGAAATCAGTTTAATCGGCCGAGTTTCAACACCCTCTCGGTCCATTGGCACCATCACAAAGCTGATACCGTCACGTTTCTTTTTATCGGAATCAGTGCGAACCAGGGCCCCACACCATTGAGAAATATGGGCGCCAGACGTCCATACTTTTTGACCATTGAGGATAAAATGGTCGCCTTTGTCCTCAGCCTTGGTGGTCAACGATGCCAAGTCGGAACCGGCATTGGGCTCGGATAAACCCAAACACCAACGGATTTCGCCGCTGGCTATTTTGGGCAAATGGCGTTCTTTTTGATCGTCAGTTCCATACTCCATTAGTGTTGGTCCAACCATGGTCACCCCCATGCCGGCCAAGGCTGGAATCGGGTTAAAACCACCGACACGGTTTATTTCCTGACCAACAACTTTTGCTTGAGGATGGCTCAGTCCTGCGCCGCCGTATTCGGTGGGCCAGGTAGGCGCGCCCCAACCTTTGTCGGCCAAGCGCTTTCGCCAGAGTTCCAGGTCTGGAAAACTGCCGTCATTGTCATCTTCCATACTGGGAACGTAACTTGATAGTGATGAGGGGAAATTCCCCTCCACCCACTCTCGCACTGACGTACGAAATTGATCGGGTTGCGTTGATTCACTCATGGATTATCTCTCTTAATGGTTTAAGTGTTTCGCGTGAATGATTTTAGGTGCTATATACTACACTATCACTTGGGAAAACGGAGTCTCCGGGCGCTCATTTTTCGTCCAGGCAGACCGTACGTTCATCACATGTAACAACAGCCCACTAATCATACGAGAGCGACATTGGACTTTCTAGACATAGCCGTATTTTTATTACTAGTAATGGTCGGCGCCTACGTCCAGACCATCACCGGGTTTGCCATGGGTTTACTGATTGTCGGCGGGGTGACCATACTGGGTCTCGCACCTATCACCTTTACCGCCGCCGTTGTCGGCATTTTATCATTAGTCAATACGTCGCTGATTTTGCGCCATTCACTCAGACATGTGCATAAGATGTTTCTACTGTATTTATTGATAGGCATGCTCCCAAGCATTTTCATGGGTGTATTTATCCTGAGCGTCATGAGTGAATCTCAAGCTGTTTTACTACGCCAAATACTCGGTGTCGTCATCATCACAGCCGGAACGCTACTCACCCTAAAACCCGACCCATGGCCGACACAATCCAGTAAATTAGCTATCTCAATAACGGGGGTTGCCGGAGGGCTCTTTGGTGGTATGTTCAGCACCGGTGGCGCGCCACCTGCTTTCCTACTGTACCGACAGCCACTTGAGCTTATCGTTATTCGCTCTACGCTTTTAGCCATTTTCTTTATCACAACGCTAACCAGAACTGTATTGATCAGCCTCGATGGACAGTTAACGGGCAAAGTACTTACTGTTTGTGCGATCGCTATTCCACTCGTGTTATTGACCACGTATTACGCCCCAAAGTTCTCACCAATCGGGGCAGATGCGGCTATTCGCAAGGGTGTTTTTATCTTACTGATAATTACTGGCTTATTACTTATCATTACCTAGACATTCAGCGCTGTCAGGCAGTTACATCATCCTAGTCCGGGTGCTAGACTACGCTGCTGCGAAGACTCGGGGTAGATCACCGGCTTTTGCTCGATCTTATGTCTTTTAACAAATAAACCTTATGTCATTATGAAAGTACCGAAACGCCTCCAACCACTCGTCGACGACGGTTTAATCGACGAAGTCATCAGTCGCCTCATGAGCGGCAAAGAGGCTGATATATTTATTGTCGCCTGTGGCGACAATATTCGCTGCGCAAAAGTATATAAAGACGCGGCCAAGCGCAGCTTCAAAAAAGCCGCTCAATACCAGGAAGGCCGTAAAGTACGAAGTGGTCGCCGCGCCCGCGCCATGGAAAAACGCTCAAGTTACGGCCGCAAACAACAAGAAGAAATCTGGCAAAACGCCGAAGTAGACGCCTTATCGCGATTAGCCAGGGCTGGCGTGCGCGTACCTGAAACTTTCGGTTGTGTTGATGGTGTTTTGCTAATGGAGCTGGTGACTGACGACGAAGGCAATGTTGCGCCGCGTCTTGACGATGTCACTATGCCGGCAGAGCAAGCGATCGAAGACCACGCGATGATGATGCATTACGCCAAGTTAATGCTCTGCGCCGGCGTTGTTCATGGGGATCTTTCCGAATTCAATGTTCTCGTTGATGAATATGGCCCTGTCATCATCGACTTGCCGCAAGCTGTAGACGCCTCCGCCAACAACAATGCGGAATCAATGTTTGCCCGTGATGTGAACAACATGACGCGTTACTACGGAGAATTTGCTCCAACACTGCTCAATACTCGCTATGCCGAAGAAATGTGGGCGCTGTACGAAGAAGGGAAATTGAAAGAAGACACTGTACTAACCGGCTTGTACGAAGGTGATACTGATAATGCCGATATCGACTCCGTACTGGAAGAAATAAAAGCTGTTTTACAGGAAGAACAAGCACGTCAAGAACGTTTAAAGGAAGCAGAAGAAGAGGAATAAATACACGAAATGGCGCCGCTCAAGACCGATTGGAATATGCTGGCAATATCTCACTAATAAACAACCGCGTTTGCTCTTGCATCTCTGCCGTGGTGTTTGCAATCGGTAACATAACGAATTTTGAACAACCCGCTGCAATATAGTCTTCAATGCGTCGATGAATATCACTAACATCTCCAACGACCATAAAATCTGAAGGATCTTTTTTCAGACGATTAGCCAACGCATCCCTGGTTTGTTGCGCAGATTGTCCGTTAGGATCACCAATCCTGAAAGAAAAACTAGCGCCATAGTGATCTTCTTCTATTGTCCGGCCAGTAATCAGCAATGCCTGTTTGATACCAGCCACCATGACGGCGGCTTGATCTGGAGAATCCAGCCCTCCCAACCACCCAGTGCCATAAGTCGCGGCCCTCCGCATAGCGACTTCGCTGGAACCACCGATCCACAGCGGAATATGAGGATTGCTGGGTTTGGGCGAAATGCTGGCATTCTGGTATTGGAAAAACTCACCATCGAAGCTGACATCGTCCTGATCCCACAAACGCCGAACTAAAGCCAAAGCCTCATTGGCTTTTTTACCACGACGGCGGGTTGCTGTTCCGCTAGCCTTGTAATCTTGGTTTAAAGCACTCCCCAAACCAAAAGCGGGAAGAAGTCGACCATTACTGAGAAAATCGATGGTGGCGCACTGTTTAGCCACTAACAAAGGGTCACGCAGTGCGATAGAAGCGACATTCATACCAAAGCGAATACGTTCCGTCGCCCCAGCCAAAGCAGCCATTGTCGATAGACATTCAAGCATCGGCTCTTTGGAAATCAAGCGATCCGTTTGCCAGATTGAATCCACTCCGCCGGCTTCACATTGTTCGATCCAACGCCAATAACCTTGCGCGTCATCAAAAGTAAATCTTGAAATACCCAAGCCCAAACCGATTGCCACAATGTCACTCCGTTTCGTCGAACCTTACTTATCGACGAGCATTCTACGACGCGGCGGTTCTACGGGATAGCCTTTGCAATGTGACAATTAATTTATCGAGTTGTTTTTGAGAGGACCGCGGCAGAGAGTCAAATCGTGCGCCGATAACGGTACAGCGATGAGGAGGCCTTCTATACTCATAACTTTTAACTTCAAGATCGCAGTTCAGTATGCTGCCGTCAGGTAAAGTGAACTTAGCATCTTTCAATTTACGATTAGACGCCAGTTGTTCACTGACATTTTTGTCGACACTGAAACTCATGCCCGATGACGACATATTGATGATTTGACACATCACCATATCACCACCAGACAGATTGATTCTCAAGCGGGTATTCATGTCGTAATCGACCGCCACCCGGAAATATTCTCTACGCTGATTCGCCCGTATTTTTTTAGGTAATGCAATTCGATAAGCGGGAGAACCATCGAGGATCTCAATTGAACCGATAGCACTGCTAAATTTGACCGGTAAACCCTTACCACTGGAAGTAATCTCAATATTCTCTCCCGGTATTATGGCAATGTCTGCCTGCATGGGGAAAAACTCATCGATCAACAACGACTGGTTGACGGGGTCAACTTTGAGAATAAGGCTCTGGAAAGAACAATTTACTCGGTCTATAAATCGAACATTAACAAAGCTGTGCTTTAGACATAGTTCCTGCAATCTAATCAGTGTTTCAGGTTTTATTTCCGGCTCTTCAGCAACTGACGGGGCTCTCGAACCGAATAACATGGCCATAAAGCTATGATTTTTTCCAGGTCGTAAATTCAACATAATGGCTACCTCTAAGTACTGTCCATCAAATTCGCAATAGCGCTGATGACCACATAGTAGTGGTTCACCATCTGGATTTTTAGTACAAATAACGACAACTATTCACATTGACGGGAAGAAGATGGATAATTCAACCACTTCAGTATTCCGTGTCTCACTACAAAAATCAGCCCAAGGACCCCCACATGCGCATATTTTTATGGATTATCGCTATCTTTACCGTTTCCGCTGGCGTCAGTATTTACTATTTCAGTCTGCCAGAACCGATTGCGGCAACACCGCCACCGCTGACATCAGCAGAACTGAATAAGCTGCCAGCAGACCGCAAAGGTCAGGTACTCATATACGGGGCCTACGGGTACACAGGAGCCGGAATCTCAAAATTAGCAGCTGATTACGGTATTACCCCGATATTGTCGGGCCGTAATGAAAGTAAACTTAAGCCACTCGCGGAATCTTTAGGTTATGACTACGTCGTTTTATCACTGGAAAGTAATCACGATAATTTGGTCGCCGTTCTCAATCATTTTGAAATTGTGCTGCACATTGCCGGGCCCTATACCTACACATCGAAACCCATGATTGACGCCGCTATAGAGGCTGGCACCCACTATTTGGACTTAACCGGTGAGATTCATGTTATTCAAGCCCAGCTTGATCGTGATGAAGAATTCAAACAGGCGGGCATTATGGTGATGCCATCAGTCGGCTATGACGTTGTGCCAACTGACGGCCTCAACTTGTATGTCGCCAATAAAATTGAAAACCCAACCACGCTAACTGTTTTAATGAATGGGAATTACAATGCCGTTGAAGGCGCTGGCGCTAGCAGAGGCACGGCTAAATCCGGAGTGGAGATTTTGTCTCGCCCGCTACTTAGTCGTGAAAACGGAGAAATGGTCCAGATTTCCCAGCCAAAAATGATCAAACGAGTAGAAGATGGCCGAGAACAAACACTGGTGCAAATTCCCTGGGCTGACATGGTAACCAGTTACGTCAGCACAGGTATCCCAACAATAGAGGTGTATCAAGTTCAGGATGGTGCTGTGCCATCGTGGTTCCCACGTCTTGCCCAATATCGCATTGGCCGTCGACTACTTTCGTGGTTAATCGATAATTACCTGCCAGAAGGACCACCACCAGAAGCGCAGCTGAACCGTCAGACACAGATTGTTTCAACCGTGACTAATGACGCAGGTGACACGGCAACTGCGGCGATGATCACGCCCGAAGCATACCTACTCACTTTTCACAGCACGCTAATTGTGGCCAAACGAGTCATCGATGGAGACTGGGAACCGGGATTCCAAACAGTTGCTAAAGTCTACGGACCTGATCTGGCACTGGAAGTACCCGGCGTCTCACGCGTAGATTTGTAAGTGACTATCCAACTTGAATAGCGAATAGATATTACTAACCCATATTCGCGTTAGGATATTTACCGTGCCTACGCGATTTTCTGCGCCTCAACAAAGTCTTCCAATCGCGTCAGTATCTCGTCGCGATTGGGTCCGTTAACCATTCTGGCCGCTGCATTTCTCTTTCGTCCCCGGAGCATATACCGATAAATGGTATTCCGGACTCGTTTATCTTGTAGAAAGTCACCCGGTTTTTCCAACAAATGAAATGTATGTAAAAAACCTCGAAGCACATGAATTTCACTTTGAATCGCAGCCGCCATCGCATCACCAAAAGCCGCGGCAAGCCATTTTTTGAAACCGCCCGATTTTTCAACAAGCCCGCCTGCCATAGTTGCCGCCGCTTGCTTAATCGCCTTTTTGTCTTCGGCGAGACTCGCTTCAAAAATTGGACGAATTTTTTCAATGGTTTGAGCATCGAAGGTCAATGCTCGCTGCATTGGGGACGACTCAGAAGCAATGACATCAGCCAGTAAGTGCGCGTGCTGCATGCCAATACTGCACCCTCTTCCGTACAATGGATTTGTGCGGACGGATGCATCGCCCACGGCAAAAAAATTTAGTGCTACGGGTTTTTCATTCTGAACATAGTGACGCCAGACCGCGTGAATATCACCAAAGCCAAAAGAGTCCGTTGTTGACAGCGACACATCTTCACGCACCCATGGCTGCAAACCGGGAATATTCAGGCATATTTCGTCAAATTGCGTCGCATTATTGACCGCCTTGCGCAGTGCAGTTTCACCGACGGGAACACAGATAATGATTGAAAAATTACCGTCTTCACACTTAAACAATCCGTACTTCAGATATCCCAAGTCACCCGCGGGCCGCTCAGGACCATCTGCTGATGGCTCTTCTACACCGGGTTTAAGTTTGTAATGACGAGTGAAATAGACGATTTCGGCACTATCTTTTTCTTCTTCTATTTCATGCCCCAGCGCTTTAAACCAACCTGGAAACTTTGTCGTTCTCCCGCTGGCATCAATCACAATATCGGCAAAAAACTGAGTGTCACCTAGCTGTAACCCCGTGACGTTGAGGTCGCTATTTTGACGATCAACGACAAAACCAGTAACCGTTGTCCCATTGATAATGTCTATGTTCTGCTGTCTTTCAACATAACGTCGCAAAACAGTTTCCATGGTGGCGCGCCTGCACATCAATATCCACAAGCGCTCGTCGCCCGGCGCTGGACTATATTTTGACCGGAGATCAGGCGGGATCATCTGTTCGAATTCTACTCGCAAGGCGCCAGCACTAATAAAGTCATCCAGTAAATCCGGGTAATTATCCTGAAGCAGGTTACACATGAGCCCTAGAAATGCATGAGGGTGACGAAACTGCCCAGCACCTTTTCGGTCCCAGTCAAAAAATGCCGCATCGCCTCCGCCAGGTGGAGGAGGATCATCGCGTTCGAATAAAGTCACTTGATAACCTTTTCGCACAAGCGCCAGTGACGCTCCAAGCCCGCAAATACCAGCCCCTACAATGGCAATTTTCTCAGTCATCGTGTTCTTTCACCTCACTTCCCTAGCGATTCCTAATGATTATTCGGTACTTTCTTTGTCCCGAATTTTCCCCAAATACCGGACGAATGTTTCACTATCCTGTGCTCCAGGAACACTGTACTTTTCGTTAAAGAAAAACACCGGCACTGAATAAATATCTTGTTCAACCCACTGTTGTTGCTCTGCTCGCACACGGTCTGCATAGCGCTGGCTCGTAACTACTTCCAGTGCCCGCTCTTGATCTAACCCCACTTTCGATGCAACAGCGGCCAAAATCCCAAGATCACTGACATCATCTCCGTCAGAAAAAAAGGCTTCAAACAGGGCCAGTTTCAATTCGGTTTGCAAACCCTGCTCCCCGGCCCAATATAGCAGCTGGTGTGCGCTGAACGTATTAACCATTCTTAACCCACTCGAATAGTCGAATTTAAAACCTAGCGAATCCCCCAGTGCAATCAAGCGCTCTCTTGCCCCGTTATTTTTCTCTCCGGTGCTTCCATATTTTTCTGCCAAATGCTCCCTCAAATTCTGACCTTCCGGTGGCATATTCGGGTTGAGCTCAAATGGATGCCAATGAAACTCGGCATCAAATATTCCCGGCATAGAATCAAGCGCCTTTGATAGCTGCTTAAAACCAATAACGCACCATGGACATACAACGTCTGAGACAATATCGATTCGTAATGGTAGTGGTTGAGACTGGGGACTCATGGTAACTCCGCGCTAATTGCTGGTATGACGTGATAGTATTGAATTGATAGTAACGCCTCCTCAGGCACGTTTACAAATAGGGTAGTAACATTAGAGCGCTAGCCAAACATTACTTACTGATTGCTATCGGCTGGACAAGCATTGTATTAGGCGTCATTGGTGTATTTCTTCCCATAATGCCCACAACACCCTTTATATTACTAGCTGCCTGGTGTTTTGCTCGCTCATCAAAGCGCGTTCATAACTGGTTACTAGCCAACAAGTACTTTGGTCGTATGATTAGCGACTGGGAAAGCGGAAGAGGGCTTTCTCGGAAAATCAGGACACGAGCACTCGCCATGTCATGGTTCAGTCTGTGTTTTTCCATGTTGTTAATTTACCAATGGTGGGGTGTCGCTATCCTCAGCATCATTGGAATATCACTAACGTTCTATTTGTACAAACAACCTGTTTATGATTAACGCAATTTAACACAATCGATAAATATTGGAGAAGTTCATGGATTTAAGAAACAAGGTTGCCATCGTTA
>CAYNZI010000046.1:0-10774 GCA_964401565.1 uncultured Spongiibacteraceae bacterium | reverse complement strand
TAACCCATAATATCTCGAAGATGCAATCCCGCTATGGCCAACACTGGCACTGCATACAATGGCTGAATTGAATTTGTCCACACTTCACCCACCGTCACAGCCATTGCCACTCGGGGTATGTCGGAGCCCAACTGAAGTGCAGCTTCGGTCATAATCGGCCCCTGAACAGCCCATTGCCCTCCCGCCGAGGGGATAAATATATTGAGTATCGCCGCAGAAAAGAATGTCCACACTGGCAGCGTATCGGCTGTCGAAATAGCGACAAAACCATTCACGAACATTTCGGCCAACCCCGATTCCGCCATCATCCCCATTAAACCCGCGTACAGCGGGTATTGAATAAGGAATGGACCTGCGACTTTTGCCGCATTAGAAAGCAGTTCGATGTAATGCCGGGTGGAATCTGCAAACAGCAAACCCAATACGACAAAAATCATGTTGAGCGAGTTCAAATTCAGGGAGCCGCCAAGAAAAAAGTAGCGCAGCACATAAAAAGCACCGAAAGCGCCTAACATCATCGGAATCAATTTCATGCTTTCTACCCGCTGCGACGGCGTCATAGAAGCCCGGTGAACAGCGACAAGCTCTTCCTGATCAATATTCGCAGACCTTGGCATCTCGATTTTATCTTTCTCATCAGGAGCGGCCATGCTGAGAATAAGTGGTAGTAAAATTAGAATCGCGGCAACAATTCCCATACTCCATGGTGAAAATATCGTCTGGTCTAATGTAATTAGACCAATCTTATCGAACAGAAAATGATCGGGAGTATTAAGAATAAGCGGAATAGAGGCTGAGAGGCCCTGCATACCCACCAACGATCCGGAATAACCACAGGCTACCAACAGCGGAAAGTGAATTTTAATACCTCGGTTTCTGCAATTTTCTGCGACGATTCTCGCAAGCACCGCAGGAACGATCAATCCCACCCCCCAGGAAACCAGCGAGGAAAGCGAGGCCAGCATCGTTAATCCGATATAGGCAAAGCGGGCAGAGGTCACAAAACCCGCCATCCAAATGAGCCCCTTGTTCACTGGCCGTGTATGCGCAAGGACATGCCCCAACGCTAATACCAAGATCATCTGTGCGGTAAATCTCAATAGACTCCAATACCCTACGCCCCATGCGTCAACGGTTTGGGTCACACCAAATGGCGTCAAAACTACAGCGGCGCCAAAACACAACATGGTCAAGGCGATAGCAATCACCAAGGGGTCGGGCATCCAGCGCTCTGCCAATCTTACGAAAACATTAGTTACTGCTCTTAACATAAATAGATCTCTTTACTGCTTATCGCTGACATTAAATTGGATGGTGGGGAAATTGATGGGGACCAATAAAAAAGGCATTCCGATATTAACAGGAATGCCCCTCAGTTTAGCCCTAAAAATTACGATTCAGGGTTGAACCAGATAGGAGAAGTCCATGCACGCTCTTGCAGGGTTGTTTTCAAATCGGGCCGTGGCGCTACTCCCGCGCGAATCGCATCCCATGTAGACCAGCGACAGGTTGGATTTTCCAGCACACGTACGTAGTAAAATGCCCGATGACTGGCATCAAATTCAGGATCAGTCCAAACAGTTTTCAATTCTGGCGCACCCAAACCCTGACTGATAGAGCAGTCGGAAATATCCACTTTTGCGCCGTTATCCGCGCAGCGATGAGTCACAGGATCGAGACTAACGCCATCAGAGCAAGCTACATCATAGACCTTCTCTTGATGCGTACCATTGACAGTCCAACCCTTAACAATTTGTAGCCGCTGCAACGCTGCTGAATTTGCATCACGTATTGCCCAGGCAATGAAGCTAGGCGCATTATTATCGTTGGCCAATAAATCGGATCCCATCGCAACACCTTCAGCGTAGGCCCTTGTCACCATATCATTGTCATCTAACATAGACGGTTCAAAGCCGTAGCCACCGAACAAACGAACGCGAATTCTCGGGCCCGAAGTAGCAAAAGTTTCCTTGCGACGAAATGCATCGTAAATCGCTTCACGGGTATTCTCTTCGGCCCATACAGCCGCTAGACCAGAAGCACCCCATGTTTCATAAGCCCCGGTTGCGTAGGTTTTACCGTCGATTTCAGTAAGCTCCGAGCGCCCTGCCTCGCGAATAACTGCCGCATCCATTGGCGCCAGCGGTGTCGAGCCTCTTCTGTCGCTTGAGCCATCAATCAAACCAACCTTAGAGAAGTAATTACTTTCATCGTCAGACGTTGCACCCGTGTGAGTGTCCGATGAACCGATAAATCCGAATTTATAAGGATTTGAAATACCTTGATCCTGAAATGCCAATCCATTCAGCAAGGCCTCACGAGCGTAGGAGCCTTTGGGTTCACTGGGTAATGACGTGGCAACACGATAGGGCATAATTTCAAAGTCGGCCCACTCATCACTATCGGATAAAACCGGGTGAGTTTCCGAAGTGCCCTTGATCTGGGTGATTTCGATGAGTGGTTCGTTGCGAATTCGCTGGTCAGCATAACTGTCGTCCATTGGATTTCCGGCCCAATCAACCAACTTAAACATCTGCCCATTAGAGCCATTGGAGTTATGCGGTATAGCCAAGGTTTCGATACCCTGTTCACGCAAGTCATCCATCCAATCCCAAAGCCCCTCCGGGTTTTGGCTATGAAATCGAGAAAAAGGCATAGCCGGTAATTTGTCCGAGCCACGGAAAATAACGTTGCGGTGCAAGTTGCCCCGATCATCTGAAGACGTCGTATATTCATACGCGACAAAGGTCGTAAATTCCCCGGGTTTGTTAAATTGTTCAGCCGCGGCAATCGTATCTAACCATGCTTCCCGAGCAATCGTATTCGTCATTTCGACATCAATACTGCCATCAGCAATCCCTTTTAGTGTATCCGGTAAAAAGGTCGCAAATGCCTTACCTCTGGCGACCAAACTCTTGGTATTCATGTTTTCCGGTGCATTCAGGTTGTGCAGTGCTTCAACGTGAGGGTATTTGGAAAAATCGCTAGTGGTATCCGCGGCATCCTTAACGGCACCCAGAAACATCGCGTGATCAGTAACAGCATAGAAATCCAAGGGCTCTCGAAGCTGCACGTCGAATCCACCTGGGTGTTTAATCGCCTCTCCCTTGGCATACCGATAGGCGTCATAAGGTGTGGCCAGGGTACCAAAGGCAAACGCATCGAACGAGTAGGTCGTATGAACGTGAAGATCACCAAAGTAAGCATTGCGCTCGGCATTAGCCGCAGGGTTTCCGACTATAATGTCCATCGGCATTTTTAATTGCCGGCCGCCAAAGCGACTTTCTGGAAACACTTCTTCCGGCTCTGCCCCGTGACCATCAACAACGGCAGGTTTTGGCTCGACGACCACTACGGCGGCTTCTTTTTCGCCGCCACCGCAACCGCTTAACGCTAATACGGCCCCAGCAATAATCACAGCAGAGGCCAATGTAGACCGTTGCAATGACGAGGTGATCGATGAAGTATCTTTGTCGACAGATTGACGGAAAGGTAAACGGGGAGTTTTCATTGCTCTTCCTACCATGCACGTTATATTTTTTATTGGCTCCAAGTGTGCCAGACCGACGCACAATGCGCAATCGCGCTAGCCAGCTACAAATAAGGGCTGAGAGCTCTCGCTCGCAGCCCTTATCAGCACTCTGCGTATCATTTGGAGTTGGAAAATTCCAATTACGATAATGTACCCAATGCTTTGCCATCATATTGGTGAACTTCATCGAGACGACTATCGCGAATCTTGTTTGCCCATTCAGGATCTTGAAGTAGCGCCCTACCAACACCGACCAAATCAAATTCGCCCTTATCGAGTCGCTCGACCAAATCGTCAACTGAACGAGTTGGAGCATCCTGACCGGCAAACGCACCGAAAAAATCGCCATCCAATCCAACAGAACCGACAGTAATTGTAGGCTTGCCGGTAATTTTCTTGGTCCAACCTGCTAAATTCAGATCAGAACCATCAAATTCAGGCTCCCAATAACGCCTGGTTGAGCAATGGAAAATATCCACACCAGCGTCAGACAAAGGCGTGAGAAATTGCTCTAGCAAATCGGGACTTTCTGCTAATCGAGCAGCATAGTCTTGCTGCTTCCACTGAGAATACCGCAAAACAATCGGGAAATCTGGCCCCGTGGCTGCTCGAATGGCCTTGATGATTTCTTCTCCGAAGCGCCCTCTATTCTCCATGCTGCCGCCCCAGGCGTCAGTACGCTGGTTAGTGCCTTCCCAGAAAAACTGGTCAACCAAATAGCCATGCGCACCATGAATTTCAATTCCGTCAAAGCCTATGCGCTGAGAGTCAGCAGCAGCGGTGGCAAAAGCCTCAATCACAGATTCTATATGCTTAACTGTCATTGGCTCAGCAACTTGCTTGCCGGGCTGTATTAGTCCAGAAGGACCCGCACTGGGTAATTCTAGGAAAGGCGCTTTTTCTGGATTGCGAGCCATGCCGACATGCCACAACTGGGGCATAATTTTTCCACCAGCAGTGTGTACTTCTTCAACAACATTTTTCCACCCTGCCAGTGCGTCGTCGCCATGGATACGCGGGACATTTGCACCCATTGTTGCTACCGGGTCATTAACTGTCGTGCCCTCCGTAATAATTAAACCAGTGCCGCCTTCCGCACGGCGACGGTAATAGCCGGCAACCTCAGCATCAGGTATGCCATCAGGGGAAAATTCGCGCGTCATAGGCGCCATAACAATCCGATTGCCCAGCTCCAGGTTTTGAGAGGTAAATGGTTTAAACAGTGAGGCTACAGTGCTACTCATTCGGTTATCCTTGGTCATTTTATAAAGGAAGTGCTCTGACAAATTGAACACTCACGCCATCGTTCAGAAAAATTCAGCCCAGAGTATAACGGAAATTATCCCGTCAGATAAAACAGTTTTTCGGCATGGATTGAGTGTCAGACCCTTGCTGATATATCTTCTCTACAAACATGTGATTACTGAACTGAAATATAATAAACCTCATATTCAATTTTCTGCGAGCACAACTGAACCTGGTGATTGTAGTTTCGTCCGTGCGGATATCGCCGAAACATTAATTATGAATAATAATTCTTTGCTTCTTAAGATTTTCATAGCGCCACAGTGCAAATCCATGTTTGCTAAAACGAAAAAAAGTTTTTACACTGATCAAAATCGCCTTACTCGTATACAAATAACACCTACTTCATCTGAATTTCAGATTCTACTACACAAAATTCTGGCTGCTTTTTATGAAATTCTATACCATGTTCGACAATGGTTCAGGCTCTCTAGCCATCATGCCTCACCCGCCTGCGGGAGAGAGCCTAGCTGCTCACGTACAGTTTTTAGCAGAAAACGGCTTTCATTCGGTAATTTCTCTACTGACAGACACAGAAGCACGAAAGTTAGGCCTAACAGAAGAAGGGGATGCCGTTATTGAGGGCGGCATGGATTTTCGGTCATTCCCGGTCAGCGATATGGGCGTGCCAGACGAACTCCCCGCGTTCTACAATCTAGCATGTGATATTTCGCGCCTCATCAAACAAGAGCGACGGATAGTCGTTCACTGCTGGGCTGGAATTGGGAGATCAGGCTTGCTAGCATCAGCTGTTCTCGTGGTATTGGGCGACAAACCCGACACTGTATTTAATAGGGTGACGATGGCTAGAGGTAAACAAGTACCTGAAACACAGGAACAAAAGAGATGGTTTGTTCAAGAGTTCCTACCCTTTTTTGACAATGCAATTCATTAATCGCGAAGGCAGCATGGAATTAAATATTAAGGATCTTTGATCCTTCTAGCCGCATACCCATTTGCTTTGGCTGGCCACTACGAACTATTCACCGCAAAGAACAAGGAGGACAGAAAGGGAGGCCACTGCCCTTTCGAAGAGAAGATTGTCCTCGTTCTCACCACCATTGTCCTCCTCTGCTATGAAGCAGTCTTCTTCCTACGTTAGAACAACATATATTACAAACGCGTACCCATACACTTCTTGAGCTGAAATGATAGCTTAACCCAGTGTTATGCACCGCCAGGTGTATTTTCTGACCCGACGGACTCAACCATGCTTTTTATCTTTACTGCTTTTTCAAAGTGGTCAAGCTTATGAGTCATTATCCACCACTCAGCAGCTTCCATCAGCAATTCCGGGTCATCGTTTTTGTTGGCAAAGAAGGCATAAAATGAAAGCCCAACACCCAGACCTTTACTTGCAATCTTTTTGTCACATACCGAAACAATCTTGCTTATTAGAATTTCTCTCATCGGCTACAAAACCACCTGCTCGAATAATGCCAAGGTAAATCGCAGCATTCACCATGCTGCCATGTATTTGTTGATGGTAACAAAGCCCTTTTTAAGGTGGAGAAATTTTATTATGAATTTGGTCGTGAATCGCATCGGTAAATTTATTGCCTTCGCCAGACAGCTCTAATTGAGCGAATTCATAGAGTGACTGCTCATGCAATAACATTGACTCGGCAAGCTGGCGATATTCTGGAGGTGCACTCGATGCAATCTCCTTATAACGATTAACGGCGGGTTCAACGATATCTCGTATGTCGGACATTGCTTCTTCCCAGCTTTTCCCTGCTAAACTGAGCGCTATATCTAACCCCGCTTTTCTAGACTCAGTCTGTTCTTGCAAATTGATTCCTAAAAATGCCACATGGGGTCTTAAACGGGCTTTAGTTTCGGTTTCCAGCTGAAGCAACACCGATAATTTGTACTGCTCATCTGGTGTTTGAAAATGGGAGAGCATTTGATCAAACAATACCTCGCCCAAAATTTCACCCTGATATAGCTCAGACAAATCATTCTTGAATTGTTCGATAGACATGACCACTCCATTATTATCGACTTACTATATATGACACCAACAACCTCGAAGGGAGCCTAGCAATAACATGCACTATCTCAAGCGAATCATTACAATTTATTGTATAAGTCATGGTCTCTCTCGGAATATAGCACTCTGAACAATAGGATAAATGTTATATGATTCCGTGTTGGTTTTTTGTTATGTACCACGCTCAAACAGCTTCAGTATCATAGTTAATGGCTGCAAACAAATTGCCTTCCGGGTCTAAAAATTTGGCGACCCAACCTACATGCGGAATTGCCGTTCTTGCCATTAGTGTTTTACCTCCAGCCGCTTCCACCGTCCGAATCGTTTCGTCAATGTCACTAACAGTAATTGAGCACTCGAATCCAAATATGTCTTTCGCGTCAGGGTTATACCTTCTCCCAGATAATGCTCCAATCACATTACCATCGGGTGAACTGATCTGAAAAAACTCTTCGGCTCCAGGGTAGGCACTACATTTCCAATCGAATACTTTTTCGTAGAACTCCTTGGCCTTTTCAGTATCGGAAGTATGAATATCAAAGTGCGCTAGTTTATTCATGGTGATCTCCGATGATTAGGACAAGCACATAACGCTTAGGGTATCGACGCTCAGAAAACCCCTTATAACAGCATTCAGTCGGTCCGGCTGATCGTAATGCAACATGTGTCCTGCACCGTCAACAATACAATGCTGCGCGTCGCCAAATAATTGCTGTTTTCTCTGTAAGCTGGCGCTATAGAAGGCCTCCTTATTTTCCAGTTCGGGCTGGCTAGCCGCCCAATAGTTCAGTGCCTCACTACCCGTCACAATAAGCACAGGGCAGTCAATTGAACGCCAGATATCTTCGCTTTCGTAATGGGCAAATGTGTACCAAATCATTTGAACAGACGGGTCAAAACTCCAGCCAACACCACCCTGGGAATGCGTATCAACGCCATGTTCGACGATGATTTCAGCGAGCTCGGAGCCCAGTAAGGGATTGTTCTCTTTCAGCCGCTTTGTCGCCTCAAATCTATCCGTCATTTGGCGACCTTCAGTATACAACGAAGAAACTGCCTCGACTCCATGCCGTAATCCTGATTTCAGATCGTTGGCGTCGAGCGTGCGGGTCCAGTCCGGAGGGCCCATGCCATCAAGCAATATCAGTTTGTCCACCTCATCATGGAATACCGCCGCATAACGGCTGGCAATGTGTCCACCCATGCTATGCGCCACGATGACAGGGGTTTCCAGGCCACAGTGTTGCACTAGCGCGCGCACATCCGCGACGTAGTGGATCATCGTATAAATACCCGGATTGTCACTTCGTCCATGTCCTCGCATATCCAGTGCCACTACGTGAAAATCATGCTTTAGAGCCTGAGCTACGTTCACCAAACTAAGTGCGTGATCACGCATGCCATGAAGCAGTAGTAAGTCAGGCTTACCCGGATTGCCGAAATCGACGAAGGACAACTGACAATTTGAATGGGTAAAGTAAAATCGCTCAAAATCGTTCACTGCTATATTCAAAAAAACTCACTCTTAATTAATGATGACTGAAGCGCTACCCCTCAAACCACGACAAACTTGTTTTTATTCGGCCGAGCGAATACCTTAGAGGGATATTAAATAGTAGCGACAACAGGAATAATGCCATGAGCTTGACCACGAAGGAAGTACAGCTTAAGTCCCGACCCAACGGAGCCCCCAGGGAAAGCGACTTCGAAGTCGTTGAGCGTAAAATGCCTTCCCCTGACGATGGTCAGGTTTTGATTCAGAACATTTTCATGTCGGTAGACCCTTACATGCGCGGGCGAATGAGAGACGACTTTCAATTAGGGGCTGTTATGGAAGGCGCGACAGTCGGGAAAATTATCGAGTCCCGGCACGCTGACTTTCACAAGGGCGACTACGTTACACACTGGAAAGGCTGGCGTGAACACTACCTTTCAGATGGCAAAGATCTGTCTAAAGTTGATCCCGACCTCGCCCCCTTGTCTGCCTATCTTGGGGTATTGGGTTTTCCCGGTTTAACCGCATACGGAGGCCTATTAACAACGGGAGCACTGCGAGACGGTGAATCTGTTTTTGTTTCCGCCGCCTCAGGTGCAGTCGGTAGCCTTGTTGGCCAGATTGCTAAAATAAAAGGCTGCACGGTGGTAGGTAGTGCGGGCTCTGATGAAAAAGTCGCTCACTTGATTGAAGAATTTGGTTTTGATCATGCCTTCAATTACAAAACTGCCGATATCGACGCCGAGCTCACTAAAGCACTACCCGACGGGATTGATGTGTATTTTGAAAATGTTGGTGGCCCTCAATTAGAAGCGGCGCTGGATCATATGAAAATGTACGGACGCATCCCTCTGTGCGGCATGATATCGATGTACAACAACGGCCCCACTATCGCACCCGGCCCCAAAAACCTCTCGGCAATGATTTACAAAAGGATCACTATGCAGGGCTTGGTGACGCCCGACTTTATCGGCCAACAAGACCAGTTTCGACAGGATGTCGGCCAATGGATTAAAGAGGGGAAAGTAAAATACCAAGAGACCATTCATTGGGGAATAGATAACGCACCACAATCTTTTATCGAATTGTTTAGCGGCGGAAACGAAGGGAAAATGCTGGTCCAACTAGCAGAACAGTAACTTAAAACCATGGATAAGATCGTTTAACGATCAAACCTGCAATTGATTATCACCCATAGGGGACATAACAGTGACCGACATTACGCCTTTTCACATCGACATTCCTGAATCCAATCTGGACGATCTCAAACAAAGGCTATTGCTAACTCGGCTACCCGAGGCAGAAACTCCTGACGATTGGTCTCAGGGTGTGCCCCTTGCTTACGCCAAGGAAATTCTTGAGTACTGGAGCACCGATTACGATTGGCGCCGAGCGGAAACCTTACTGAATTCTTTTCCTCAATTTAAAACATCTCTCGATGGCCTGGACATTCATTTCCTCCACATTAAATCACCTGAACCCAATGCCCTGCCATTAATTATGACTCACGGCTGGCCCGGCTCTGTTGTTGAGTTTTTAAAGGTCATAGGCCCCCTGACCGACCCTGTCGCTCACGGCGGAGACGCGAAAGATGCTTTCCATGTGGTATGCCCTAGCTTACCCGGCTTTGGATTTTCCGGAAAACCCAACAAACCCGGATGGGGGATCGAAAAGATTGGCGCCCAATGGGCTCTACTCATGGCAAGGCTGGGTTACAACCGGTATGTTGCCCAAGGAGGAGACTGGGGGTCAGTGGTCACCAGCGCTATCGCCACTCAAGATCCTGAACACTGCATGGGTATTCACCTGAATATGGGCATCGCCGGCCCCGATCCAGAAACGATGGACTCTCTCACCACAAGTGAGCAGCGCGCCCTGGCAGGACTGCAACACTATGCAGATTGGGATTCAGGCTATTCCAAACAGCAGAGCACCAGACCCCAAACCATGGGTTATGGACTAGTGGACTCACCCATGGGCCAAGCCATGTGGATCATGGAGAAATTCTGGGCATGGACAGATTGCAAGGGACACCCCGAAAATGCACTGAGCCGCGACGAAATGTTAGACAATATTATGCTGTATTGGCTAACTGCTTCCGGAGCCTCGTCGGCGCGCATATATTGGGAAAGCTTCAACAACCCATCATCTGACCCCATCAGTCTGGCAACGGGCATCAGCATTTTTCCACATGATATTTTTCAAACCTCCGAGCGCTGGGCACGCAAACGGTTCACTAATTTGGTGTACTTCAACGAGCTGGAGGAAGGTGGTCATTTCGCCGCATTCGAACAACCCGAAGTTTTCGTCAATGAAGTCAGAGCGTGCTTTCAACTTATTCGGTAATTGAATCCGGCAACAGGACAAAGCCATTGCTCCATGGTTGGTGGCCCGCCGGGCACCCTTCACTCCCGCCTGAGCCCGGCATCCCTGCGGGAAAAACAGCCGG
>CAYNZI010000045.1:7112-10805 GCA_964401565.1 uncultured Spongiibacteraceae bacterium | reverse complement strand
GAGACGGGCTTACTCCAACCGCCAAGAAATAGTTTATGTTTAAACGTTAGTGTATTGAGCTGATAAAACCCCTTAAACGAGATTTCATCTTCCAGCACTTCCACATCTGCACGGGTTAATTTAGTCACGCAGTGGCACACTCATATTGATGGGCACTTCCTAGAACCGGCTTCCGGTATACCAGTTAACGTCTCTGGAGTACTTGTCTACTTGATCAACCACGTCCAGAATCAACGCAAACATAGCCATACGTACCAGCACTCCATTATCCGCCTGCCTGAAAATCGCCAGATTGGGGTTATCATTGAGATCGTTATCCAGCTCGCTCGCTCCCTCTCGGGAGTCCCTTGGCAGCGGATGCATTATCACCGTGTTAGGCTCACAAAAGCGTGTATATATGGCCTGGTTCAGACGGTAACGACCACGGTACAAGTCTGCCTCCTCCTGACTGGAAAATCGCTCTTCTTGGATCCGGGTGGAGTAGGCTATATCGACATGGGCAATCCGCTCCTCCATCACATCCGACTCAATCACTTCATGACCGGCATAACGCATTTGCTCGACAATTTCCGCCGGCATTTTTAATTCCTGAGGAGAAATTAGCGAAATAGTAATATTCCTGTAAAGCATTAATAACTTACACAGAGAGTGGACGGTGCGGCCAAATTTTAAATCACCAATCAACGCTATGCGCAATCCATCGACATCATTGCGGCCGTAGTGTTGCAGTTCTTTCTTTATCGTATATAAGTCCAACAAGGCCTGGCTGGGATGTTCGTTCGAGCCATCCCCGCCATTGATGACGGGAACCCGGCTCGCTTCAGCAAACTCTGCAACGGATCCTTCTTGAGGATGACGCATAACAATGACATCGCTGTAGCCACTGAGAACACGAGCGGTATCGTAGATCGACTCCCCTTTGGCAATAGCCGACGATGCAAACCCAATTGTTTCACGTACATCCCCGCCTAACAGATTAAATGCACTGCCAAAACTGACGCGGGTTCGCGTGCTTGGCTCAAAGAACATACTTCCCAAAATTGCGCCTTCCAACACATTAGTAACGCGCTGTCGCTGAGCATAAGGCACCATTCGATCTGCAACCTCAAAAAAGTCTTCGATATCAGCTCGCTCAAATTGGCTGATAGAAAGAACATGACTACCGGTAAATTTCAATACTGGATCCCCTACAAGGATGGATTTTCTTGTGCGAACAAACTGAACAAACTGTTGACCCGTTTTTCAGCTGGCCTTTTCGACCTCATTGTCGCCAAACTGCAAACTGGCCCATCGCGCATAGAGCGACGAACTCAATAACAATTGCTGATGACTGCCGGTATCAACCAACTGACCATGATCGAGCACGGCTATCTTGTCAACATTGACGACTGTCGCCAAACGGTGCGCAACGACAATACTGGTTCGGTCTTTCATTAGATGCTCGAGCGCCTGCTGAACTTTATATTCACTTTCTGCATCAAGCGCACTGGTAGCTTCGTCGAGCAAGAGAATCTTAGGGTTTTTTAATACCGCCCTTGCAATCGCTATTCGTTGACGCTGCCCGCCAGACAGCCGCACACCGGACTCGCCCACATAACTGTCATATCCTTGCGGCAACGTCTGAATAAACTCATCAGCGTAAGCAGCCTCCGCGGCAGCTCTCACGTCGTCATCACTGGCATCTGGTCGGCCAAAGCGAATATTTTCAATAATAGTGCCACTAAACAACGTCGGTTGCTGGGGTACAATTGCGATGTGTCGACGAAGTTCTTGCGGGTCCAGTTCACGGATATCGACACCATCCAGACGAATCACCCCTTTTTGCACATCGTAAAAACGGAGAATCAAGTCGACAATCGTAGATTTGCCGGCACCAGAGCTACCGACTAACGCAAGGCTACTGCCCGCGGGAAGTTTGAGAGAGAAGTGATCTATCGCTGCAGAATCAGGTCGCGATGGATAGAAAAAACTGATGTCATCAAACACTAATTCGCCAGTCACTCGTGCAGGCAAGGACTGCGGCGATGCTGGCGCCTGGATTAAATTATCCGCTGTCATCAGCTCTAATAATCTCTCTGTCGCACCCGCCGCTCTTTGCAAGTCACTATATACTTCACTGATCACGCCAACGGACATTGCCACCATCATGGCATAGAAAATAAATGCCGCCAGCTCACCGGCACTAATTCGACCCTCGATAACATCGTGCCCCCCAATCCATACCATGTAACCCATAGCGGCAAACACCAGAGTGATAACTATTGCTGTCAACCAAGCCCTGTGGGTAATCCTTTTGACCGCGACATCGAACGCCTCTTCAACCTGGCCCGTAAATGTTTCTCGATCACGTTGTTGGTGATTAAACGCCTGCACAATTTTTATATTTTTTAGCGACTCACCAACAAAGCCACCGAATATAGCCACTTTATCCTGACTCGTCCTCGATAGATTACGCACATGCCGGCCAAAAATAATAATCGGCACGACTACCAGCGGAACGCTTAATAATACAATACCGGTTAACTTGGGATTGGTAATAAAAAGCAGCACGATGCCACCCAAAAATATCAAAATATTGCGCAGCGCCATCGACACTGAAGAACCAATAACCGATTGCAATAATGTGGTATCTGTCGTTATGCGAGATTGGATCTCTCCACTCAAGTTAGTTTCAAAAAATCCCGGGTGCAACTCTATTACATGACTATAGACCTGGCGGCGCAAATCAGCGCTCACTCGCTCGCCGATCCACGAAACCAGGTAAAACCGCGCGAAGGTGCCAATCGCCAGCAACACAACCATTATCATGAAGACACCAACTGCCTGATCCAGGCCTGTTTCCGCGGCGTCACCAAACCCTTGATCAATCAGTAAACGCAAACCCTGACCCATAGAAAGCGTTACCGACGCGGTAAAGATCAACGCTAACAAAGCCCCCAGCACCCGCCAACGATAAGGCATCAAAAAGCCAATCATAGAGCGCAATACTTTAATGTTAGGGCTGCTTTCTCGGTTTTCTACAGTATCATTGTGCAAAAGGCTGTCTCGGCTGGCGAATATGAAGATCGAATAAATTTGCGACATTATCGCCGCTATACGGTCTTGGGAAAAGGCTTGTTAGTACTGTCGACCAGAAAAATCTGCCAAATAGGGGGAAATAGCTTCCCACCCCGACTAATTTCGCCGAATTATAAGCTAAGTTATTGAAAATCAGTGAAAACCTGCTAATTATTAAGCATCGAACTTCTTCAATATAAATACACGCAACCCGACTAGCGGGATTTGGAATCATATCTGTGGCAGTGGACGAAATATCATCTCTGGTTAAGTTTTGTACTATGGACACCGGCATTAAGGTTCTGAATAGTCAGTCATTACGCTGGAGCTCTCCTCATTTGTTCAATGATCCATTCGAGCCGGACCATCTTTCGAACACCGGATTTGATCAAGAGATGCTGGCAAAAGGCTTGACAAAAGAAGCGATCAGCATGCTATTCAGCCCGGACGACCCCACCGGAAAAAATAATAGCTTGATTGCGGCCGTTTCTCGCTGGCGTGATGAAGACCGCTTTGCTTCTGAAGAAGAAGCAGAAAAGGTACTCAGCCAGCTACTCAGCCAGATAGCCGCTCAGCAATTTGAGAAAGCCGCGGGTTATACCGACGAATGGAAAAAATTCTCCAGCAGCCTGCGAA
>CAYNZI010000045.1:0-7102 GCA_964401565.1 uncultured Spongiibacteraceae bacterium | reverse complement strand
TAATAACATTCATTGCTGGCAGCGATACGCTGACGATCATGCCGGCATTGCACTCCGCTTCAGCGCCGGAGAAGATACGGCTCTGCCTGCGCCGCGCAAGGTTAGCTATGGCACAGTCCCTCCACTTGTCACCGATTTAAAGCAGCAAGTTGCCGTTGCGTTTGGAAAAGAGTCCTTCCCCAGCGAAGATGACTTCATCGACAAAGTACTGTCGAAAAACAAAGAGAATCGCGCTGAAAAGGAATGGCGATGCCTAAGCGTTGAAAACGCCGAACCTGAAGGCGATGAGCAACTTTGGTATAGCAATAAAAAATTTGCACCATCAGAGTTGAAGACTGTTTATTTGGGACTGGCAACCACTACGAGCGATAGAAATTCGCTGATATCGCTGATCAAAGAAAAATACCAAAAGACCAAAGTTTATCAAGCGGTAGCAATAGCTGGGCGCTACGAAATAGATTTCCTACAAATAGCTACGCGCTAGCTAAACATCTGCAGTGACTATCATTTGACATTTCTTCTGCCGCGACATTTTTTTAATCGCGTATTCTCGCTTGCTAGCAGCGGCTCGGTTCGCACACATTTCTGTGTACACGACCGCTTTCGCAGGGTCTGAACGGAAAAACTTTGCGCCCCGTAAGTTGCCCTTGTCAAAATGCTCGTTAAATCGACGAGTCACATCAGTCGTAATACCGGTATAGAGCTTTCCAGTCTCAGTTTCAACAATGTAGAGCCACCATGACTTTTCTTCAGCTATCGAGTGCGTGATCATTTTTTCCGCCACAAAATACCCCTCTTACTGCGCCAATAGAGAATCACTATAATCCTGTAGTTGCTCCAAAATAGCCTGATCGCGCTCACTGCAGCCTTCATCACTAAGCAATGCCTGAACCGTTTCGAGGAATTCCTCCATGCCTATACTCCCGCCTGCGTCCGAATCAGTTAAGCGGTGATACCGAAATTCATCCCACCGCAGCAACTCCTCTTCACTGAGAGCCTCAGGGTAATTACGCGCCCGATAACGAAATAACATTTCATCAAGCCGAACATCTTCGAACACAAATCTATGCTCTCTTAACTCATCAGGGCTACTGCTACGCACCTGTGCCATAACTGCTTTATCATTTTGACCAAAAAACCCGCCGCTATAGAGCATAACATCAGGATCAGTGCGCTCAGGAAAACTTCGCTCAGCAAATACCTCCGCCAATTTTTCTGCCAATCCTTGAGCCTTTACTAACTGCTGGTAATGCTGGCGCGCCGCGGGCAAATCTAACTGGATTCTCTCGGCAACAGACTCGTCCAGTAATTTACTAGTAACCACCACAGGGCAACGATTAGTGTGAATGATTTTCAAGGGGATCCGCGCAACACCCTCAGGTAACTCGGCAGCCGGCGTATATAACCGTTCAATGATTTGATCAGCATCAAGTGATAATAGAGGCTCAGGATCAACGGCTAAGTCGTAACAAATTACGCCATTTTTATTCGTCGGATGGAGCGCCAGCGGAATAATCAGCGTCGTACAAAAATGAAGGGAGGAAACCATTGCCGACGTATGCAATAGAGGGGTTTTCTCCACTACATTCAACATCGATGCCACCTCATGTTTACTGCGAAGTTTTAGTAAGTAATCGAAAAGCTTCGGTTGTTTTTGTTTAACCAGCCTCGCCATCGCAATAGTGGCATGTACATCCGAGAGCGCATCGTGAGCCGACTCATGGCTGATGCCGTTCGCTGCCGTCAGATGCTCGAGCTTAAAACTGGGCGTACCATCATCGTGAGTCGGCCAATTGATGCCTTGCGGACGCAACGCACAACAGACCCGCAGCATATCAATAATGTCCCAGCGAGAGTTTCCATTTTGCCATTCTCGAGCATAGGGGTCGTAGAAATTTCGATACAGGGTATAACGGCTAACTTCGTCATCAAAGCGGATACTATTGTAACCAACAGCACACGTGCCAGGCTGAGAGAATTCTGCGTGTATCTGGCGGATAAAATCAGCTTCACAGACCCCTTTTTCTAGCGCTTGCTGAGGCGTAATTCCAGTTATTAAGCAGGCCTCAGGCTGAGGCAGTGCATCCGCAGCGGGTTTACAAAAAATCACCAGCGGCTCACCAATAATATTGAAATCGCTATCGGTGCGGATACCTGCAAATTGCGAGGGTCTATCCCTGGACGGATCGGCACCAAACGTTTCGTAATCGTGCCAGTAGAATGAAAAATCAGTCATATCAAACCCTCAAATCCTTTTGGGAAATTTAATGGTGTCATCCACCGTATCGCCTCCTCGGCACATAACAACCAAGGAGAAGACACGACACATCCACTTCTGTCACAACGATTCAAGAGACCTCGATAGCCTGTTCTTCAATCTTTGCCTTCCATATTTGCGGGCCGGTTATATGAATCGACTCGCCAGTGTGGTCCACCGCAACAGTGACTGGCATATCTTCCAAGTCAAATTCATAGATTGCCTCCATTCCCAATTCAGGAAAACCAACAACGGTCGACGATTTAATGGCTTGAGCAACCAAATAAGCAGCACCGCCAACAGCCATCAAATAAACAGACTCGTAGTCTTTAATAGCATCTATCGCAGTAGGACCGCGTTCAGCCTTGCCAATCATGCCGAGCAATCCGGTTTTTTCCAGCATGGTACGAGTAAATTTGTCCATTCTCGTCGCTGTAGTCGGACCGGCAGGGCCAACGACCTCATCGCCTATGGGATCAACAGGGCCAACGTAATAGATAAATCGCCCCTCCATTGATACAGGCAAAGGCTCCCCGCGGGCAATCATATCAACCATTTTTTTGTGCGCCGCATCGCGTCCGGTCAACATCTTTCCGCTCAGTAACAATGTGTCGCCGGGCTTCCAGCTTTTTACATCGTCTTTAGTTACTGTATTTAAATCAACACGTTTAACGTTGCCGCCGGTCGCTCTGGTAACCTCTGGCCAATCTTCCAGTGTTGGCGGGGTTAATTTAGCAGCACCCGTTCCGTCCAGAGTGAAATGAGTGTGGCGAGTCGCCGCACAATTGGGGATCATAGCAACCGCCTTATTAGCGGCGTGAGATGGATAGTCCTTCACCTTAACGTCCATTACCGTTGTCAAACCGCCAAGCCCCTGAGCACCAATGCCCAATTTGTTCACTTTTTCATGTAACTCCAAACGCAATTCTTCCGCCCGATTACTTGCCCCTCTCTCTTGAAGGTCTTGGATATCAATAGGTTCCAGTAGCGCTTCCTTGGCAAGCAACATCGCTTTCTCAGCGGTACCACCAATACCTATACCTAACATACCCGGCGGACACCACCCCGCCCCCATTTGAGGAACCATATTGAGTACCCATTCCACAACTGAATCGGAGGGGTTCAACATAACAAACTTGGATTTGGCTTCACTACCGCCACCCTTGGCAGCAACATGCACATCAACAGTATCCCCGGGCACTATTTCATAATGAATGACACCGGGTGTATTGTCTTTTGTGTTCGTGCGAGCGCCATCGGGATCAGCAAGAATCGATGCGCGCAATATATTACTCGGATCCATGTAGGCGCGACGAATACCTTCGTTGCACATATCCGTTACTGACATATCCGCTTCCCACTGCACGTTCATACCTACCTTGAGAAAAACCGTGACGATACCGGTATCCTGACAGATCGGCCGGTGACCTTGGGCACACATGCGTGAGTTGATCAATATTTGTGCGATGGCGTCTTTAGCCGCCGGGTTTTGCTCCCGCTGGTACGCCTTATCCATTGCTTTAATAAAGTCTACAGGGTGGTAATACGATATAAATTGCAGCGCCCCGGCTACACTCTCTATTAGGTCTTCCTGGCGAATGACAGTCATTGGAAGCAGACTCCTTGTTATGATAAAAAATGTCGATAAAGCTTGCGTTAATTATACACCAGCCAGACCATTATAATCAGAGCACCAAAATGGGTTTTGTCGATAACAGGGGTGCCTTTCGACCACCCATTAAGTACCACTAGACGCTTGATTGACGCCTTGTTTCAGTGTGCTGATATCTCGGTTTACCTGACGACGAAAACCATTAATGGACTCTATCCACTCTTCAGTGCTTTTAATACGGCCACTCAATTTTTGAATATCTTTGGTTGCCCGATTGGCCTTGTCTACCGCAGCCTCAGCGACATTGTTTTGTTGGGTGATCGCCGTTTGGTTAGCCCTAACCAGCGACCGCATCTGTTCGGCTTTTTTCAATTGCTGTGACAAGCCATCAACAACGGCGTTATTTTTAGATAACTGCTGTTTCGTCAATGCAATGAATGCGGTATTACTTTCAATACTACTTTGTTGTTTGGAGAGACTGGCATCGTGTTCGGCGAGCTGCTGTTTACTCTTTTTCCAAACGTTGTCCCACAATTTACGCACTTCTGAATCAAGCTCTCGTAACTTAATCTTCATTGCCACACTCGACTCACTCATACTCTCATCAGTAACTGACAACTGGCGTTCCAGTGATGTGATACGAGTATCGTAATTTCGAATAGACTGCTGAGCAGCCTGTAATTTTAAATGCAGATACCCTGCCCATCCACCCGTCGCCAGCAATACCAATATCACCGTCGTTAACGTTGATTTGATCATCATCGATGATGATGTGGCAGGCCCACCTACATGGGGAACGTCGCCAATACTGGCTGAAAGTGATCCCTTTGCCTTAGTGCGCTGGTAAGAGGCTATTTCGTCATGAGCTGGAGTGATTTTGGGTACATAACCAATATGGTCGTCATCTCTGGGGGACATAGAAATCTACACTTTTACGTTGGTTTTTTGTTGAATAGCCATTAGTAAGGGCTACAGAGAGCAGTAAATCTGAGGCAAACCCCTCTCTCTAGTCACGTAACGACAGGCTCAATCATTATATGGCAGTATGCCATTAAACATGACCAGTTTAACTGCTCTTTGACCGCTTGTATTTTAAACCCTGTAAAAAAGTGATCAGAAGGCATCAATTTCATGGGTAAATAGACGACGAAGTCGGATATGAGTTTCCATTTACTCGTAATTACCCTATATAATTACTCGGAATTAATTGACTTACTAATTCAGTAGGGTATTCAACAACAAGAAACATTTTTCAAATTCAGGGGATTTTTCATGGAAAACTTTATTAGTCTTGATATCTTGTTCCGTTGGTTACACGTTTTGGTCGGCATTACCTGGATTGGCTTGCTGTATTACTTCAACTTCATTCAAGGTGAATATTTTAAAGAAGCCGAAGCTGGCGCAAAGGCCGACGCCACTAAGAAACTGGCACCCCGTGCACTGTGGTGGTTTCGCTGGGCCGCGATGTTCACCTTTATCACCGGATTGATGTTATTGATGTTTATTCGTAAGACTAACGGAATAGATGGATACATCACTATGGGCGCGCTCATGGGTACATTGATGTTCCTGAACGTTTGGCTGATCATCTGGCCAAACCAGAAAATTGTCACGGGTATTGTTGAAGGTGACGCCTCTATCGCGGGACCCAAAGCACTGCTCGCCTCACGGACTAATACGTTGTTCTCTGCACCGATGGCATTAGGCATGATTGCCTCTTCTCACGGTGGCGGTGCTGCCGGCAACATCGTTGACAGCTCTTTATCTGGCTTTCAAGGGGTAGGTACAGGTCTGGCCATCGTATTAGCCCTTATCATACTGCTGCAAGTTAATGCCGTAGTCGGAAAAGTGGGGCCCATGGCGTCGGTCAAAGGCGTTATCCATTGCTCTCTGGCACTATCTGTTGTCTTCCTGGGTCTGTTGCAGTTTGTCTAGCCACATCCAAGCCAGGTAAACAGCCTTGTTTATTGGATAATAAAATACCGCAAAAGCCCGATCTAAACATCGGGCTTTTTTTGTAGCTGAAGACAAAAAAAACCCTCGGGAAAAACACGCTCACCACCCGACCGGAGTTCCTCCCTGATAGTATGATTACCGCTCTAGCAGACCTTTGATATCACGCACTAACGACCCAACACGCGCTATCAGGCACCATCAAAGATAAGTATATAAAGAAATAGATTGTAAGAAGTAGGAAGAAGACAAAGCAATAAAATTGCCCCCATCCATGGGGGACTTTACGTGATGGAGTGCAATTATCCGTATATTGAAATTCCTTATTCCTCACTCGTCACTAGAACCAATTTTGGCTTCTTATCAGCAAGAAATATATAGTACATAAGTATTAGCACCTATCCGCGTCAACCACGACAATCGCTAAAACCCTATCGTAGCCCTGACCATGTAGCGACGCTCATGCTGATTCAAATGATGAAATTCTGTGTAACCTTCATCGAAAATATTCTGCCCTATAAGCTCAAATACTACATCACCCACTGAGGTTTTCATGCGTTTTGCCAGACGAAGATCAACCCTGTGAAAATCATCAGCGAAATTGCCTTGCTCCCACTCCACCTCACCCTGGTAGTACCACAGCATGCTAGTCTCGAATCCACCGGCAAAGTAATAACCTACCGTCAGACTTCCCATTTCCTCCGGAGCGATATCGCCTAAATCTTGAGTTTTTGGAGGAGTACGGATTTTCCGAACCCACTGTCCATCGTGCTCTGTATAACTGTATTGGAAATTAATTAACCACTGAGTATCTGGTTGATACTTTATCTGTGTTTCTATCCCCTGAACGTCCACCCATGCCGAGTTAGTTCGCAGAGTAAATTCATCATCAAAATTATCAGAATATCCGAAATAATCCACCGTATTCGAAAGCGTATATTTAACCAGGTCCCGGCTTTTCTCCTTAAACAGCTTTAACTCCACAGTGAGGGCCCGATCCATTAATATACCGTAATAAGCCACCTCCTGACTTTCAAATTTTTCTGTCGACAAATCATCCGGTGCAAACGTATCTATATCCAACAAATACCCCGCTTCCTCAACACCACTTTGTTGATTAGCCTCGTACAAACCTGGCGACCGCTCTCCGTCGTTATAGGCTATTCGAAAAGTATGGTTGGGTAAAAAATGATAACTGGCTGAAAGACGGTAAGAACTGTAGCCATTCACAATATCGTTGTATTCAACAATCGCTCCCGCATTCAAGGTCCAGCGCTCTG
>CAYNZI010000044.1:0-10825 GCA_964401565.1 uncultured Spongiibacteraceae bacterium | reverse complement strand
ACACTATGGCCTAGCAGTATAATATGACTTTATTGCACTTGAGATTTGAAACCACGGAAGAGCGTTAGGAGGGTCAGTCTGTTTTTTTGTTTTGAGTGATTGAGCGAACAAGCACCGGCTTGCAAGGATTTTAGAAGTGGAAGAGCGTGCAACCCAGTAGCTTTGGTTTTATAATCATCAACGGCCTGACACTGCGAATAATGGCTATCCGCCACTTGGTATCACGTGAGATAGAAACAATTCAATCTTACTTTATTTTTAGCGACTGTTGAGTATGGGGGGAGTACCAAAAGATGCTGTGCGAGAATACGGCACGCCGAGATTTTTAACACCGATCAAGGCGATCAATTGACGAGTCACGTATTTAGACAAGTGTTGCTCGATGCAAAAATAAAAATTTCGATGGACGGCAGACGGCGCTGGATCGACAACATTTTTATCGAACGTCTTTGGCGGAGCTTGAAATATGAGTGCGTGTATTTGAATGCATTTGAGACTGGCGGGTAAGTGCGAGAAGGCATTGGGCGTTGGCTTGAATATTATATCACGGGTGGCCACATGCGATGTTTGATGGAGATACGCCAAATGAGATGTATAATGGTATTGAAACCCCCAACCTAGTGGCATGGTGAACTTAGCCAATCGGCGTTAAATAGCTGTAAATGTGTTCTAGCGAATGGGACCACTTCTAATTCCATTTATGGGCACTGCTGTTTTAGAGGGGAGTACCATTACAACTACACCAATACGATAAAAAAGCCGCTCAACAATTAAGTTGAGCGGCTGTATTTTTTCAAGCCTCAAAATAAATTTTCAGCTCAGTTCTCTCTTTATAATCCCATCAGCACGCTTTAATAGCGTAATGCTAATAGTTTTTGCCTCAAGATTTTTTGCGTCTTGAAGTCATCAACAAGGTTGAAAGACCAATAAGGGCAAAGGTTGTAGGCTCTGGAATTGCACTTGCTGAAACACCGTCTTCATAAATAACGACTCCGTTAGCAATGCGTGCATCTTCCGATACTTTTCCAAAATTATTACGCACATTAAACATGCTCTGAAGATCAGCGTCCTCGGTACCCATTTTACTTTTAACATAAGCCAAGTCCGCATTATTTACACGGCTCTGTCCTTCTTGCACATAATTACCGGTATCAGTACCGTCTCCGATAATATAAAATTCAAAAGCAAGGTCTTCGGTTTCAGAACTGGTATCAAAAATATTCCCAAGAGAAACCGTTGCTCCACCTATAAGTATAACCTCATCATCTAAGACAGATTCACCTATATGATTAGCTGTTGCAGATGCTGGATCAAATTGAGGGTCAGCACTTTGCTTGTTAGCTGGGACCAATGATCCACTTGCTGAAGCGATACCATAAGCTGAGATTCCAAGATTTTTAGCAATGTCAGCGTCAATCATTACTTCGCCTGTGGTTTTATTCACGCGTAAAATAATGTTATTCGTTGCGCCTTCCATCTCTACAATAGCTTGCTTAACCGTGTTGTCCGATACATCTAGGTAAGACAAGCTGGCATTGATCTGCTGGCCTACAGGCATATCAACATCAAACAAAACACCAAGTTGTTGCACTTCACCAACTGAATAGGTTTTACTTCCAGATAGATTCGTTTCAACAATTTCGTTTGACGTATCAGAAACAAGATCAAAGTCGTTTCCTATTGACGAATACACGCCTGTATTAATGCTATTTGTTGAACTCATCAATTGAAGCATACCAATATCGATACCGCCTTGGAAGTCCGTAATTGATGCGACTCCTGTTGTACGATTGACTGTAAGTGTTAAAGCCGATTCGAGCATAACCACAATATCGTTACCATCACCCGCATCGGTTTTAGCCACGGTGCGAATACCATTGCCGTCGAAGCTACTTGTTACATTACTAAACGAACCAGCAACTGCTCCAGCGCCTTGATTATCAACAATCATCCAAGAGCTTCCCACTGCAGGAGCTGCTCCCGCATCTGAAAGATCAAGGTACAACGAACCACCTATGGTAGCACCTGTTGTGACTTTAATCGCGCTAAAATTTGTTGCGTGATCTGGCGCAACGACCATTTCTGAACCTAAGAAGGCCGAAGATGCTGTCACGTCAACGTTTGAACCAGCAATGGTAATTTTCCGGAAAATATTTAAATTAGCCAGCGTAAGCTTTGCCGATCCCGAAAGATTAACCGCAGAATCAGCGGTGCCTCCAGCTTGAACTCTGCCAGCGATAATGGTGCCGCCCGACATATTTAACGTGCCGGTACCGGGTGTTCCATTGCCTCCTGTAAATCCGAAAAACATGATACTTGAAACGGGATCAAGCGCGATGGTTCCGCCAGTCATATCAACTTCACCGGTGCCGCCGTTAAAACTACCAACGATCATCCAAAGGTTTTGAGCGCCGTCAATATCAGTAGCGCCTGTCAATGTTCCGCCACGCATTTTAAGCGTGCCTGTTCCTGCACGACCAATGACGATTCGGCCACCACCGGCTTGATTATTTGTTCCAGGATCCACAGGCGATGATGTACTTATCGAGCTAGAGCCCCATTTGATTGTTAGGGCACCACCGGTATTAACCGTAAGCGTGCCTTCTTCTCCAGCAGCATCACCTACAAATAACGACAACGGGCTAGAAGCAACAGTATTAGAAACAACCGCTTCGATACCGCCCACACTAGAAATCGTGCCGTAATCCATGAATTCATAACTAGGAACAAATGGTGTGCCCCCCGTGGTAATATTTGTCCAGCTACCATCGACACCATACTGAGACCCCGTAGCGCCTTCAAAATTACGATGTACCCAGTTAACGTTGGTTACTTCTTGAGCTTGTACGCCAGCTGCGGCAAACAAGGTAGCCGTGGTCATCGTGGCCATCAATAAACTTTTTGTTGAATATTTTAAATTCATATTATTTCCCTCTCACTTTGCAATCATTAAGTTGATTGCATAAGTTCGTGAATAAAATTAGTAGTCCATCTTAACAAAAATAATTTTCATCGATTAGGCACGTTTACGTCTAATCAATGCGGTTGCACCAAGAGCCAACATGGCCATCGAAGTAGGCTCAGGAATCGTCAACAAGTCGACGCCCGAGTTAGCAAGCACTGCATTTCGAATAATCACAAAATCTTTCAAGTCAATGACCGAGTCATAATTCGCATCGCCGTCCGCAATAAAACCGGTGGTGCCATAATTAGCACGCCAAATATCATAATCTGCGGCATCAACGCTGCCACTACTATTAAAATCACCTGCAATACCACTAATTCCAGTACCAGCAGTAATCTCAACAATTTGAATCGCAGCGATCGTACCACGAGCACTGCCACCTCTCACGCCTCTAATCGTAATCGAGTCAGAACCTTCAACACCTGTGAAAACAGCATAGTTGGCCACTGGGGTATCGGCAGTATTTGAATGTGAGGCATCGCCTGTCGCTTCTGTCAAGACATACGGATCTTCGATACTCGTAGCATCATACTTACCGTAAGCATTGTAGCTCACTCGTACGCCATTATTTTCTGCGTAAATACGACCCATATCACCACTGTCGGTGCTACTATAAACCACAATCTTATAAGACTGATAGGGGATATCACTAATATCGATCACTGAACCGATAAGACTTGCAGTGGTGCCGTCATCTAAATAGCCAAACATCATTGCATGATTAGGTGATGTACTAACGCTAACACTCGCGGTATTATAACGTGTTGCACGCCATGTATTTCTCGCAGCCCAAGTCACCGAGGCTCCAGTAGTAGCCCCGTCATCATCTGTCAACGAATTAGGATCGGTAGTCCCCACTTTGTTGCTCGCGTTGTTCCAGTTGTCTTGAGCATAAGCCCCAGCACCCGCAACATCGGTGGGCGCTAATATTTGCCCCGCACCAGCGCCGTCGGTAAAGTTCAGGCTAATGACACCAGCTGCGCCGGCAGTCGAAGCAAGAGCAAGGGTAAGAGTTACCGCTGCAGACCGTTTTACTTTGTTAAATACGTCCATAAAATTTCTCCTTAGAAACAGTAAATGAGTATCAAACCATTTTGCCACATAGAGGCAGGTTAGATTAGAAAATGCGATCGAAATCAAGTGCATCGCAAAGGCACATTTTTCAGATAAATGCTACACTAGAGGCGATTTCTCGATCAACACTCTAATATATATACCACTATTTGAAATAAGAGTCAACTCTTTTTTATCACAAAACAAAATTCATTAACTGTTATTTTTTATATCTCATTATGAAAGACCTTAGAACCCCACTCCTAGTCTTCCCGAGGAGAAACCAATTTCATGCCTCGACCCGAAAGGAATACGATTAAACCCGTATAATTATCCTGGCCAGCTTCATATTTTTCCCCATTGCGGACATCAAATTCAAGCCGATTGTTACCTTCTAAAAGATATTGCTGAATCACCAATGATGATAGTTGTTTTTTAGACCAATAGTTTGCTTGCTTGGGTACCGCAATATCAACCCCATTTATCCGGATTCGTGTCACCAAATCATCTGCAGCAAACTTACAATCAATACGCACCGTTTCCAATTCATAGCCAGACAACTTGAAATCTGTCCGATATACGTACGTCGCCAAATTCTCCCGAACAACATCTTGCAAGCTCAATCCCACCCACTGCGCAGTATTGCTTCGGTCTAAACTCGCCAATGGATCGGCAAGACCGCTCACGCGTTTCACGTAGACCGGCCCCGGCTTAAACCCCCCGCGCTTTTCGTTGGACACAGTCACACGCCAATGCCTATCGGGCACACCCATTCTCATGTGATGCCCCGTAGAAACCACAGGAACATCATACTCCTTATAAGCCCGAATCCCTTTAGAGTCCGAATTAAGCACAGCAGACTGATCCACCCCAATATGCACCGTTTGCAGAACACAGCCATCAGCATCTACCGATGACACGTCCACATCCCCCGCATCCACATCTACATACGTCGCACCCGATTCCTCCACGCGAACATTGAACCAAGTCCCTCGATCAACGATCTGCCCTCGAGGCACATTCACTACAAAGCCAACCGCTTCCTCGGGGCAATACGCCGAGAATTGACCATGCGCCACCGTAAATTCATTGCTGGAAACAAGCGTCATTTTGATAGGTCCCACTAGCTCCACTTCCGCATTATTCTCAAAAATAAGCTTGGCTTTGCCTTTAATTAAATGCAATTCACCCACTAGCAATCGCTGGTTTTTCGTATAATCTTGCCCCCACACACAGTCTTTAGTGCTTTCGATGCGAGCAATATAATAATTTTTCGTCGCGGTAGGCTCCAACACATGCCTAGGCGATGTCCCCTGTTTCTCATAATAAAAACTCAGCCCCAGAATAACCATTACCATTAGCATCGCCGCATAAAAGAAAAGCTTGGGAACCCCAAAGCCATTAGAATCAGCTTTATTCTTCTGCAATTGGCCTTTTTCCAAACCCCTTTCATCTAGCGACACCTGCTCTGCCAATGCTACTTTCTCACGCTTAAGCCTCGCCACCTCTTGCTCAAGTTCAATGACATCCGAAAGAATCGTCCAGCCATCAGGCTGCCAAGCGCCAGAGCATTTCTCAGCAATCCGTTTCTCCAACGTTTCTTTAAAAAGACTTGATTGGAAGCAAATCTCAACAAACCGCTTTCTCTTAGGTAAAGACCCCTGCAAGGCGGCATCTAATTTTTCACACCCCAACTGGTCAAGTTCATTGCCAAGATATTGAATCACCAATAATTCAAACCAAGAATCCCGCACAAAACCATCAGAACTCATTGCGAATCCTCCCCGTGAGGCTTACAAGCCTGGTTTTCTGAAATTTTTCGCATTACATGCGACTTTACGCATTCACTTAACGAACGATGAATTCGACTCAAAGACACATAAACCGATTGCACCTGCTGGCCTAATCGCTTAGCGATCTCAGCACTCTTACAGCCGTCAACATATCTCATCCGAATCATCTTTTTAGACCTAGGCGTTAAAACATCAATACAAGATCGCAGTGCATCCACCGAATCAGTTGTTTCCCGTTTATCCAACTCTGCCCATACCCCTTCCAACAAATTCTGCGTCTCCGAGCTCAACGAAATAGGCATTCGACGACGATCTCGCAATGCCTTCAAACAAAGAAAACGCGCAGTATGCCTAGACCAATAGCGTAAATGCTGCTCATCATTAATCTCAGAAATCTTAGAAATAGCTAACACATAAACATCCTGAAGCACATCCTCAACTAAATGCTCATCACGCACCATAGACCAAATATAAGACGCAAGCTTGGCTCGATCCTTCATCTGGCATCTCGAAATTGTTTCGTAATCAATCGACATAAATCTTTCTTTATACCCCTACATACCCGCCCCCTATCATTTCTTAGCAAAAAAACTTTTTTCCCTTTTTTATATAAAAACGAACGATCAAAACACATTTCTCTTGATTTTATAATCATTCAGCGGTATATTCAATGTGCTTAGTTAATAAAACACCATTAGATAGGCGTTTTTCATATTACATGCTAATATTCATACCAAACAAACACCCGCATCTAAGTTAAATCATCATACAACACACAACGAATTAACCGTTTACCCAAACTCAATTCCAAAAACATCCCAAGCGTTGACACCGGTAAACCACCTTACATCATTCATGAACACGAGCAAGTGAGTTAGCGCAATATTTTCTGTTATTGCGCTCGTATTTCTATTATTTTAAAAGGTAAGCCCCATGATAAATAAGCCCTCTTTTTCAAAAATCAAAGCATTAGTCATCTCGAAAATCGGCACCCAGGCCACCTTTGATCATGCCAAACGATTCGATCAGCTAGAAGATCGTCTCATGTACTCAGCCACTCACCTAGTCATCAATGAATTCATGGCTTCCAACAGCACCAGCCAACTCGACGAAAATGGGCAACCCTCAGACTGGATCGAAATATATAATCCCACCGCCACAACCGTCAACTTAGACGGCTGGTCACTCACCGATGATGCCACGAAACTAGACAAATGGACATTTCCCGACATCGACCTCGCGCCGGACCAATACCTCCTCGTTTTCGCATCCAATAACGATAGCAAAATAGGAGAGCTACATACCAATTTTAAACTCAGCGCTGGCGGTGAATATCTCGCATTGGTAGACAATACCAGCCAAATCATACACGACTATGCCGACCCTTACCCACCGCAAACCACCGATGTTTCCTACGGCTTAGTCGATGCCGTCATAGACAGTAACACCCTCTTCCTTAACTCCACACCAGGGGCCGAAAATATTCAGCCTCAAATCTCTGATGCACAGCTGGTCACGTTTTCGCGCGCCGCGGGAAATTTCAATAACAACTTCGCCTTAACCTTAAACAGCGCACTACCCAGCTCCCAAATCTACTACACCACAGATGGCTCGGTCCCCACCCAAGCCTCCAATCTATACACAGGCACCATCGCCATCAACACCACCATCAACATCCGTGCCATCGTCGTTAAAACTGGATTTGCAAACAGCAGAACAACCAGCGCAAGCTACGTCAAACTCGCCGCCAACGCCCAAAATTTTACCTCAGACCTACCCATCGTCGTCATCGAAAACTGGGGCGCGGGTGCAATCCCTTACAAAGGATGGAGCCAAACCAACCAAGGCATCATTCAAGTACCACGGGGCGCGGCAAACCTCTCCATTTATGGCGACAAAGGACAAACTAACAACGCGCTAAGTAGCACACCCACACTCGACACACGCATGGGCATACGCGTACGAGGCGCCTTCTCCTCCAGCTTCTCACACCAACCCTACTCCGTCGAAACATGGAACGAAGCCGATCAAGAAAGAAATATTAACCCCTTCGGCTTTGCCCCCGAATCCGACTGGATCTTCTACTACCCCAATCCAGGAACCGACCGCTCCATGATGGAAAATACCTTGATGTGGGAGCTTAGCAACCAAATGGGTAAATGGGCGCCGAAATTCCAATACGTGGAAGTCTTTTTACATACAGACAACGGCAGCCTCTCTATGGACAACTACGTCGGCATTTACGCAATGGTCGAAAAAGTCAAAATCGATAAAGGCAGGCTCGACTTTGACAAGCTATCCGACGATGCTAGCCAAGGCGGATGGCTCGTAGGAATCAACCGCATGGATGCGCAACCCATCGGTGGCGGTCAACCTCAATACTTCCACACCGCGGGGCCTAACCTCATCAAAGACAGCCTGCCAAATGCACACAAGCAAGGCGATGACTTCCCCAATATCTCAAAATCCGTATTCAACTTCGACTCACCCAACGGATACCGCATCAACACACAACAACGCAGCGCCATCGAAGACTCGATGTATCAATTCGAATCAGCACTCTACGGCGACAACTGGCTAGACCCCACCAACGGATACCAAAAATACCTCGACGTGGATAGCTTCGTCGATTATTTCATATTACACAATATCTCCAGAAATGGCGACGGCTTACTCCTAAGCATGTGGATCTACAAAGAAAGCCCAACTGCAAAACTCAAAATGGGGCCCATCTGGGACCTAGACCTAGCATTCGGCGGAAACCCCACTTCAAGTCTCAAACACAACGCCCATCTCCTATGGTACAAACGCTTATTTAGCGACCCCAATTTTCAACAAGCATACGTAGACCGATGGGAAGAACTCAGGCAAAGCACCCTATCCGATACCAATATCAACGCAGTCATGGATGCTTTTGTCGCTGAAGTGGGACCCGATGCTTCAGCCCGACACTATAAAAACAACTCTTGGTCTAATCGCGTCTCCACCATACGCAACTTTGTCATCAGCAGAATCAACGCAATAGACAACCTCTACACCCCCTTACCCGTAGTCGATACACCCGCAGGAGACGTCACGCAGGGCACTAAAATCGGCGTAGACCCCGGCCTAGCTGGCCAACTTTACTACACACTCGACGGCACTGATCCACGCACCTCAAAAAACGAAATTTCACCCAAAGCACTTATCCTAGCAGACGCATCCAATAACACACCGCAAGTCCTCATAGACAAAGAACAAACATGGAAATACCTCGACGATGGTTCCGATCAAGGAACCGCATGGAGCAGCACCACTTTCGACGACAGCGCATGGGCTTCTGGACAAGGGCAACTCGGCTACGGCGATGGCGATGAAGCAACCGTCCTCGGCTACGGCAGCAACCCCAACAACAAATACATCACCTCGTACTTTAGAAAAACATTCCAAGTCACCGATGCAAGCAGCTTCGAAACACTTCTCTTTGAAGTCATGAGAGACGATGGCGCAGTCATCTATCTCAACGGCGTCGAAATCCAAAGAATGAATTTCAACTCCCAAGTCGGTGACCCGCTGAACTACCAAACCCTAGCCAAACTCACAGGCGGAGCAGATGAAAGCACCTACCACACATTCAGCGTCCCTACACAATATCTTGTCAACGGCACCAACGTCATCTCCGTCGAAATCCACCAATCCGTGGGCGCCAGCTCAGACATCAGCTTCGATCTCAAAGTCACAGCACTACCCAATAATAACATACCCAAAATTGCAATCGACTTCCCCGCAATATTAGCCATGCGCGTCAAAGTAGGAGATCAATGGAGCGGGCTCATCAAGCGAGAATACACCATTGCAGGAGCCACTATACCAAACACCCCCATCGTCATCAGCGAAATCAATTATCACCCCACCAGCCCCACACCCGCTGAATTAGCCAAAATCACACAAGATCCCAGCCAAATCAGCGCCAAAGATTTTGAATTCATCGAACTCAGCAGCCTATTAGAATTTTTAAATAATCCCTCGCCAAATGTCATCACCACATCATTATCTATGGTCATCAATCAAGAGACAGGCGAAATGTTTATCAAAAACACAACCGCCAATCCCGTCTCCTTAGTCTCCTACGAATTCATCTCAGCCGTCAGCATCCTAACACCCAGTACATGGAACAGCCTAGACGATCAAGATGGACCAACCGATTCCACCGGATGGAAAGAAACCTCAGCACAAAATAATCGTATCACAGAAACCAATTTACAACAAAAAATAACCCTAGCAATAGGACAACAAATCTCACTAGGGCTCATGATTGATCCCAATCAAATCGCCAGTGTCGCACTAGCCAGTGATCTGAAATTTATTTACTACACCGATCAACTCGTCGAACAACAAGGCTACATCGAAAACCCCGCCCAGACTACAGACCTTACCGGAGTAAAACTAGAAGATAAAGATGGCGTTATCTTTGAATTCAACCCCGGGGCAAGCATCAGCTCGGGACACAAAATTGTGCTCGTAAGCAATGCACAAGCCTTCAAAGCCAGATACGGAAATAACGCCGCTTTCATCGCAGGACAATTCGTACGCAATCTATCAGACAGCGGCCAACAACTCCGATTAGTCGATCGCAACGGACACGTCATACACGACTTCAAATACAAAGACAGCGGCAAATGGCCAACCCGAGCAGACGGCGCGGGCAGCTCACTACAAATCAAAACCCTAGCCCAAGGCCAAGACTATAACGACCCCGATCTATGGATGTCATCACGACACTTGGCTGGAACACCCGGCAAAGACGCCATCGTCCTTGAACCAAGCATTATTATCAATGAAGTCCTCACACACACAGACCTACCCAATCAAGACATGATCGAACTATACAACACCTCCAGCCAAACCATCGACATCAGCGGCTGGTTTATCAGCGACTCACAAAACAACTACGCACGCTACCGTATCCCAAGCAACACCACCCTTGCACCAGGCCAATATCTCGTGCTAACCGCAGCCCAATTCGACCCCGTAG
>CAYNZI010000043.1:0-10901 GCA_964401565.1 uncultured Spongiibacteraceae bacterium | reverse complement strand
AGTATCCCCGTTATTTGATGGCTGTTATCCAGCGGCTGGAAAAACTTCGAGGGCATTATCAGCGAGATAAGCAGCTATCAACCGGTTTGGATACGTTAAGTGAGCCGCTGTATGCGGAATGGGTTAATAACGCTGATGCACTGGTTCGAAGTAGCCAGCTAATGGAGTTTCGCTGGGATTTGGAAGAGTACCGCGTATCTTTGTTTGCCCAGCAACTGGGAACTCGGCACGCGGTGTCTGAAAAGCGTTTACGAGGCCAGTGGAAAGGAGTGAAAGACTCATTGGTTGATATTCGAAGTTAGCCTGTTAGTGATGATACCGCTGTAAGGGATTGCGCTAGCAATGTCGGGTGAATTGTAATCTTCGTGAAGTAGACGTTTTGGCTGTGGTATTCGGCATTCAATAAACGGTAAAAATTTGACTAAATTAGTGGGTTATTGTGAACTTGTTCTTGAGGGGGTAGTCATAGCAAGTGTCTCGTGAAGGGACATCCATGCAACAAATAAGGTTACTCGACTCGAAGATCCTGCATTTTGTTGTTTGAACTAACGATGTAACTTGGTAATCTGTCTGGCTGGAGTATTCAGTGAATGGATATCCAGTACCATCAAAAATAAACAGACAGTTACCTTTTATGAGTAAACCCAGGCAACAGGAGATTTTCTATGTCTATATCAAAAACAAGTAAATTGGCTACAGTACTTGGTGCGGCCTTTCTGGCAACATCAATCGCCCCGTTGGCATCTGCCGACGTTAACCCTTTCTCGGCCACTCAATTGAATGGTGGTTATGATCTGGCTAATTTCGCTCACCACGAAGAGGGTGAAACTAAAGCCGCTGAAGGAAAGTGTGGCGAAGGTAAGTGTGGCGCTGACAAGAAAGCGGCTAAAGAAGGTAAGTGTGGCGCTGACAAGAAAGCAGCTAAAGAAGGTAAGTGTGGTGAAGGCAAGTGTGGCGGTGATAAGTAATTATTTATCGTTAGATTTGGTTTTGGTTTTGGTTCTTGGGTTTTCACGTCATTATGCCCATTATTGAGCATCGGACAATGAACGCAGAGCTTGAAATCATGACTGCTGGACTGGGTTTGCGGCGGGGTCTTATGGACTCGCTGTCAAATCTCACCGAGGGCGATTTAGACTTCATGGAGGTTGCTCCGGAGAACTGGATCAATCTCGGTGGTCGTTTAAAGCGTCAGTTCCGCCAGTTTTCAGAACGTTATCCTATCTATTTGCACGGTTTGTCACTGAATATCGGTGGCCTGGCGCCTCTAGACCAAGAACTTGTTTTGTCTATTAAGGCGTTTATGTCTGAACACCAGTGCCCAATATACAGTGAGCACCTAACCTATTGCGGTGACGAAGGGCATTTGTACGATTTGATGCCAATTCCTTTTACAGAAGAGGCCGTGAAACACGTTGTTGAGCGCGTCAAGCGAGTACAGGACCTGCTAGGTCGACGCATAGCGCTGGAGAATGCTTCCTACTACTGCGCTCCAGATCAACAGATGTCTGAAAGTGATTTTATCAACGCTGTGATCGACGAGGCAGATTGTGATTTGCTGCTTGATGTGAATAATATTTTTGTTAATAGCATTAATCACAACTATGACCCTTATCAATTCCTTGATTCATTGCCGCTTGTTCGAGCACAGTATATTCATGTCGCCGGTCACTATGATGAAGCAGAGGATCTACGAGTAGATACGCATGGTGCTGATGTCATTGATCCAGTGTGGGATTTATTGAAAGCTGCCTATCAGCGTTGCGGCCCCATTCCTACGTTGTTGGAACGAGATTTCAATTTTCCGCCGGTCAGTGAATTAATGGGAGAAGTTGCGATGATACGACAACTGCAGCGGCAGTCTGAATTAGATAAAGTAGCTGGCCACTTGAAAGTACTGGGGCGATGACACTCGAACAGGTTACGCGCCAATTAACATCGTATATTCGCAACCCAGAGTCGGTTGATGGCCCTGAGGGTATCGAACCCCGACGATTGAACATTTATCGGGACTTATTTTACAAAAACATTGAGGGTTTCATTAGCAGTGGATTCCCTGTGTTGCGCTCACTATTTGAGGATGATGATTGGCATGATCTAGTGCGGGATTTTATGATTCTGCATCGTTGTCACACGCCTTACTTTCTGGAAATCAGTCAGGAATTTTTACTCTATCTACAAAATGGCTCCCCCCAGAGAGAAGAAGACCCTCCTTTCATGCAGGAGCTTGCCCACTATGAATGGGTTGAGCTGGCTTTGGACGTCGCCGACGAGGATTTGGATGCGATTCCTTTTCTGGCAGACGGAGACTTACTAGAGGGGGTTCCGCTAGTATCACCGCTGGCTTGGTCCTTGGCCTATCAGTATCCGGTACATCATATTGGTGAGAAATTTCAGCCTCAGCAGGTGCCTGAGATGCCCACGTTTCTCATCGTTTATCGCAATCTCGATGATGAAGTTGGGTTTATGGAGGCAAACTCTGTAACCGCCCGCATGCTCGAAATATTGTTGCAGGATCAGTCGTTGACCGGTCGTCAGGTATTAACGCAAATTGCTACCGAGCTCAATCATGCCGATCCAGCACAGGTTGTTGCCGGAGGGCTCGAAATTCTGCGCCAACTGCGTTCTCTTGATATTATTCTGGGTATAACCGTTTAATTTCTTTTGGTTTTAATCCAGATTCCCTACTTCTATCGTATCAATCAATACTGGAATCTACGGTCACTTTCGACTATTGTGCGACTTTTGATGTTTGTGACAGAATGCACGTTGATAAATGGACTTACTCCGAGACGAACCCGTGAATCGATATAACTTGAAAAAATGTATGTTGGCATGGATAGGGCTCTTCCTATCCGTATCCGTATCCGCTACTAATATGACCGATACTGATCGAGAGATCTGGGAAGAATGGAATCGTTACGTCAGTGATTTGATGGCTTACGATAAGGAAAATCCCGATCCGCTGGAGTCAATTAATAGAAAGATATTTGTTTTCAACGATAGTGTTGACCGCATGGCTTTAGCGCCAATTGCACGGGGTTTCGATAAAATTACACCTGACATAGCACAGCGTGGTATAGGCAACGTATTTGCCAACCTGCTGGAAGTTACCACTATTCTGAACGATCTTTTACAGCTGAAATTTGGCCAGGCAGCCTCTGATGGCGGCCGTTTGGTCCTCAATACCACGGTAGGGTTGTTTGGTTTGTTTGATGTGGCTTCAGCGGTAGGGTTGGAAAAACATACTGAAGATTTGGGCCAGACATTGGGTTATTGGGGGGTGGGGTCGGGACCTTATGTGGTTGTTCCTTTTTTTGGATCCTATACATTTCGGGATGGGCTGGGGGCTTATGGTGACATATATACTGACTATGTTTCCGACTTGTCCCATGTTCCGACACGCAATCAGATGTGGGCTGTTCGTATTCTTCATCGGCGAGCGTCAGTGTTTGCTGCTGAAGGGTTGATTACCGGCGATAAATACACGTTCATTCGTGATGCGTATCTTCAGCGGCGGGAATACATGGTCAAGGATGGCTTGGTCAAAGATACCTTTGGAGAAGAGGATACCGACTGGGGTGATGAGGAATGGGACTAGATTTTGATGTGCTCTTAATCAAGTGAAATTTTGGCCGACCAGATTCGATCGACCATAGTCTTATCGCCGTTGGATTACCGAATTTCTTTGATTGACAGTCCGATGGTATAACTTCCATCGCCGTTTTCTTCTACGCGAGATACTTCGGCGGTGGCGTTGAAGGACTCATAAAGATTACTTTTCTGTTGAATTAACACATCGACTATATCTCCCGATGTAAATGCCGTATTAGTTTCCAGTAGCATTCCAATACCGCTGAGATCTTTGCAGGCCGCTTGATACTCGTTGCCGCCTTGTCGAATAGTAACTTCGGAATCTATTTTCATGCGAACAAAATCGCGCTTTTCGTTGTAATTTTTGTCACTTACCGACATATTGATTTACTCCGTAATAGTGATTGTTCTTCGCCATTTATAGTACGAGAGTTTGTTTTCGTCAATATGCCGTATATGGGTGGTCTTCGCGCTGTGGATATTGGTTTGGACTCAACTACAATATAGTAGAGTTGATCACTTGCAGTTCAGAAAACATAGGAGTACTGTTCTGCGCCATATTTGTGCAGGTTACGGGTAATTTTTACCATAGGTAGCCTTAGGTAAGAGAAGAGTAGCGAATGGATACTGCTGAACAGCAGTTATTGCTCATTGACAACGATGATGCCGAGCGAAAGAGCGTTGCTGCTTATTTAACGGGCGCGGGTTTCATTGTGCTCGAAGCGAGTAACGTGTCGGAAGGGCTGGATATTCTTGCAGATCACCACCCGGAAGTGGTTTTGTGTGATCTCAACGCGCCCGGTACTGATGCGGGAGCATTGCGGGCCATTAAATCTGACTTTGCCGATACACCGGTCATTGTTATGGCGACTAATGGTGTGATGAGCGATGTAGTCTGGGCCTTGCGATATGGCGCTGCGGATTACCTTATTAAGCCAATCGCCGATATGGAAGTTCTCGAACATGCGATAAGTCGCTGTCAGGAACAATGGCACCTACGCCAACAAAACCTGGACTATAGACAGAAGCTGGAACAAGCGAATCTAGGGTTACAGGAAAGCCTCAAAGTTTTGGAGTTGGATCAGCTTGCCGGTAGAGAGGTGCAGTTGAAAATGTTGCCTCCGCCAATCAAGCGGTTTGGCAAATACCAATTTAGTCATCGTATCATTCCCTCCTTTTATCTCAGTGGCGACTTTGTCGACTATTTTACGGTCGGTGATGACTATGTTGTCTATTTCATTGCGGATGTTTCTGGACACGGGGCATCATCTGCTTTTGTGACCGTGTTGTTGAAAAATATGTTTGCACGCAAGCGCAGCGACTACCTCCACCAGAATGATGCCTCGATATTGTCCCCGGCTGCAATGCTGGATATAGCCAATCGCAATCTTTTAAATACCGATATTGGTAAGCATGCGACGCTCTGTGTGGGAGTGATAGATCTTCGGACAGACACGCTCTGTTATAGTGTCGCAGGTCACTTGCCGCTGCCGATGCTGGCCGTTGATGGTGAAGCGGCGTATTTGCAAGCTGAAGGAATGCCTGTGGGTTTGTTTGAAACGGCAGAGTATATTGAAGCGACAATGCCTTTGCCTCTTAATGCTGTGCTGACATTATTTTCAGACGGTATTTTGGAGGTTATTTCGGTAAAAGGTGTTGTAGGTCAAGAAAAGTACTTGCTGGAGCAATTGAGCAAAGGGCCTGATAGTATTGATGGCGTGTTCGACGCGCTGGAACTTCCTGAAATAGGCGAAGTTCCGGATGATATCGCCGTACTATTGATTATTAAAGATATTATTCCCGGCAGCCCTATATCAGATGCTGATACCGGCAACGATAGTGAACGAGAGTAGCTAGCCCATGCAAACGGGGAAAATACTGGCAGCGGATCATCAAGGCACCTTTGTTATAAAGTTGGTGGGTGATGTCCGATTAACATTGTGTACTACGATCGATGATTATTTCGACACAATGTTTTCCTGTGCAAATTTTGTTGGGGTCGTCATTGATTTGTCGGAGGTGATTGGCATTGATAGCACATCTCTTGGGTTGTTGGCGAAACTGGCGATTCGCGCTAAACGAAAATACCAGCTAGTGCCTATCATCTTGTGTCCTAGCCCGGACATTCTACGATTACTGGAAAGTATGGGGTTTCGTCAGGTGTTTGATATTCGTGAAGACCTTGAGCTGACCAGTGAGGAGCTTGACGAGTTGGATGTGAAGTCTGTTGATGAAGCCAGTATACGGAGTAAAATTATTGAAGCTCATCGGGTTCTAATGGACATGAATGAACAAAACCGTGAAACATTCGCCTCTCTGATGACAGTATTGGAAACCTGCTAGTAGCCCCCAAAAATGCTAACCCTTTACGTATTGAGCCGGACTCAAGCCAGCATTTTAGTAAGTAGCTTTTGAAGTAATTTGACAGTCTGTATTCGTTTGATATCGACAATGTTATTTATGCCTGCTGAGTCGGTAGTTTCCCCCGGCTTGGTAGCGATCTCTATACTGCGGCCGACCGCACGCTTCTCCGTCTTTCCGGCGGCTGCGCAACTCAACCATTTTTCTTCGAAAAATTGGGATTCGAACAGTGCTCGCCGACTACCCCGGAAAGACGGACAAGCTAAAAACGCGGTCTGATTGGCCACAGTATAGAGGTCGCTACCAAACCTCATTCCCTGCCACTGCCAGACCGGAGAAAGAACACCACTATCCAGAACAACTAACTCCGGAGATAGGTGACTGAAGACAGTCCTGTCGCTCTTATCAAGTCTTGATTTGTAAACTGTCGATTCGAATCTAAGCTACGACGGCACGACACCTTTTACTAGACCTTTACTACGGCAAGTTTTGCTCGAATAAAATCACTGTGAGGAAGATATATCAAGTCGGCAATTTTCCGAATCAAGTGATCTTCGTACTTGCTGATTTCTCCATCGGCGATAGCCACTTCCCATAGCATTTTTATCAGTTCAAAACGTTGTTCTGTTGAATAGTTGTCTTTTACCAGTTTGGTGAACTCATATAATGACGTTGCCTGTTGATTTTCCTCTTCTGCCAACTCGATGAGTACCGCGAGTTGTTCGTCAGTTATGGAAAAACTTTTCTTCAATGCTGCTTCAATAGCAACTTGTTCCTCCCTGTCGCGTCGGTAATCTGCACGACTAAGCTCGATGAGTAGGGCGGCGGCCGCTAATTGTAATTGCTGCTGTGGCTCGCAATTTTCCTCGATGGAAAGCTGCAGTGAAAAAAATTCTTTGATCCTTACAAACATGTGTTCAACCTTGGTTTTTAAGCTGCCAGAACAGAAAATTTATGCTGTTCTGTTAGCTCTTTAGTAAATTTTCGAGTTTGATTTGGTCAATGGTGAAGTTTCTTATGCCTTCGGCTAGCTTCTCTGTAGCCATTGCATCTTCATTCATTGCCCAGCGGAAGCTGTTTTCGTCGTTACTTGGCTTCTCAATATCATCGTTCAACTGGTCGGCAGACAATTTTCGCACTAGAGCGCCTGTGTCGTTCGCCAGTTCATTCAATAATTGAGGGCTTATGGTCAGCCGGTCGCAGCCAGCCAACTGCTCGATCTCGCCGGTGTTGCGAAAGCTGGCGCCCATGACCACCGTGGAATAGCTATGTTGTTTGTAAAAGGAATATATTTTGGAGACCGACGTAACACCCGGATCTTCATAGGCGGGATACTCTGTTCGCCCTGACTTTGCTATGTGCCAATCGAGAATTCGACCGACGAAAGGCGAAATAAGAAATACGCCTGCGTCTGCGCACGCGGCTGCCTGGGAGAAACCAAACAGCAGCGTTAAATTACAATTGATACCTTCTCGCTCTAGTATTTCTGCGGCACGAATACCTTCCCACGTCGAAGCGATCTTTATTAATACACGATTGGATTCAACGCCGGCTTGCGCGTACAGCTCGATAATTCTGCGTGCCTTTGCTATGGTTGCATTGGTATTGAATGAAAGTCGGGAATCAACTTCCGTCGATATCCTGCCAGGTATAATGTTAAGTATTTCGCTGCCAATGGCCACTGCCAGCTTGTCGCTGCAATTGGTTAGCTGCTGCGTATCGCTGCCACCTTGCAGGCTAGCCCAGTTTTTTGCGTCTGTAATAAGCCCTTGATACTGGGGTAATTGGGCGGCTTTTAGTAGCAGCGATGGATTGGTTGTCGCATCCATGGGTTTGAAGCGTTGTATCGCTTCGATGTCGCCAGTATCGGCGACAACATCGGTCATTGCTTTTAACTGGTCCAGTTTATTACTCATTGTTAAAATTCCGGTAGTTAGATAGAGTGAATTTCTCTCTCCAGTATTTAAGTGTTCGACCGCAAACCATGAACGCTAATCGCCACTACTATATTCTTCAGCTCGTCGCTGTGCATCGAGCATTAGCTCCCGAGCCTGGTAAACAACTTCAATGCCTGCGCCTCGCTGATGAGCTTGTTCGCTTATATATCGACGGAATAGTTTTGCACCGGGCACTCCCTGGAACAATCCCAGAATGTGTCGTGTTATATGATTGAGCGCAACGTTTTCGCTGAGTTGTTCTTCGATATAAGGAATATAGTCTAGCAGTACTTGATCGCGAGTTTTAGTGGTTGTGGGCCTATTGTAAATAATGCTGTCTACTTCCGCCAATAGATAGGGGTTTTGATAAGCGGCGCGGCCAAGCATGACACCATCAAGTAACTGAAGATGCGGTAAACATTGCTCGAGGCTGGTAATGCCACCGTTGATGATGATGTTCAGGTTAGGGAAATCTTGCTTTAACTGATGAACCATTTCGTAGTGTAAGGGAGGTACTTCCCGATTCTGTTTAGGACTTAAGCCCTGTAGCCAAGCTTTGCGAGCGTGCACAATAAAGGTAGAGCAGCCGGTATCCGCGATAGGTTTAACAAATTGAAGCATTTCATCATAGCTTTCCATCTCATCAATACCGATACGATGTTTAACGGTTACTGGCAGGGAACTGGCGTCTTGCATCGCTTTGATACAGTCAGCTACGCGTTGTGGATGAGCCATTAGGCAAGCACCAAACATGCCGTTCTGTACGCGGTCTGAGGGGCAACCACAGTTCAAATTGACTTCGTCATACCCAAAGTCAGCCGCAATCTTTGTGCAGGTGGCCAAATCACCCGGATTGCTCCCGCCTAGTTGAAGGGCAAGTGGATGTTCCTTGTCATTATGGGTCAGGAAACGCTCGGGCCCAGCATGCAGTATCGCCCCGGTAGTCACCATCTCGGTATATAGAACCGCGTGTTGAGATAGTTGTCGCCAGAACATGCGGCAGTGGCGGTCGGACCACTCCATCATCGGGGCAATACAGATCTTTCTATTTAACGTATTGATAAGTAAGGATTTTTCCTGGTTTTTTTAGAACTGTAGTAGTCTCTAGAATGTGGGCGGATAGGGTGGGGATTTTACGCATTATTTTACTGTCTGGCCAATCAATGGTGCATTGTTTTCCAGTGGGCTTCGAGGCCAGCCAAAATGGTAGGGTGTGTAATTATTCTTCTGTTGGGGTTGATCTACTCTAAAGGAAATTGAGGGCCGAAATAGAGTATTTGGTGAGTAGGCTCCGAAGTTAGGCGTACAGCAGCCGTAGCGTTATATCGTCGGCCTGTAGTCGTAACCGATTACCCACTCAATATTCTTTCTCCATTGCGGACATTAGGTGCTAATGGTCACCTCTTTGGTATCGTTTCCGCACACACCATGGAGCTGTACTTATTTCGGGACCGTGTATATCCAAGTAGTTAGATATTCACTAGCTGTCCTAATCTTGTTCATTGAAAGCGACTACTCGGGGTGGATATGGCTGGCGCGGTATCAATGGCGGCCTGCTGAAATAGCACCCCGAGGTATGTGTGATTTTAAACGCGTGCAACCGCCACGTTATATCAATTGCTCTGCAAGATAATCAACTAATAACCTTATCTTTTGGGACAAATGTCGGTTGTGCGGGTAAAGCGCCCAGATACCTTCATCCGGCTCGCGCTTATTGTCGAGTACACTAATCAGGGCGCCACTTTGAAGATGTGCCGCTACATAGTAGTCTGGAAGTTGCACAACCCCCAGGCCCTTCAGCGCAGCATCTGTAAGGGCAACACCGCTGTTGTATCGAATGCGGCCATTGACCCGAATATTTTTCTCGGTTCCAGCATCGCTAAATCTCCAGTAATCCCGTGTGCCTAGTAAGCAGTTGTGCTGACTGAGCTCCGAAAGCGAATGAGGTATACCGTATCGATCAAGGTAGGCTGGCGCGGCACAGACATAGTTGGTGCGCGATGCCAGTTTCTTAGCCATCATGCTGGAGTCACTCAACTTGCCTTGTCGGATAGCCAAGTCATACGAACCATCAACCAAGTCGACTTGTTGATTACTTAGGTACGCGGTCACCTCGATATCGGGGTATTGCTGGATAAAGTCATTGACCAAAGGCAGTATCCGTTGCTCGCCGTAGGTGGACGAGACAGTCAGTTTAATTTTCCCCTGCGGGCGGCTTTGCAAATTTGTCACCGCTCGCTCGGCCGCTTCCAGCCCGTCGAGTACGCTGCGGCAGTGCTGGTAGAAAATTCGCCCCTCCTCAGTCACTGACACCTTGCGAGTGGTGCGATAGAATAGTTTTATCATTAGTCGCTGTTCCAGCGCCGAGACTTGGCGACTCACCTGGGCGGTAGAGATACCTAGGCGCTTTGCCGCCTGAGTAAAGCTTTCGGCTTCCGCCTCCTGGACAAATTCGCTAATACCTTCCCATTTCATTTAGCTGCGGCCTGTTATTGTTACTGATGAGTAATAGTAAATTACCTAAATAACATATTATCACCATAGATAATCTAATTATAATAACTACCGGCAACAAAGGGGAAATTTCCCTAGCCTGCCTTTAGTATCTGCCCAACAACGGAGATCAATATGTCTGACCAATTTATCAAATCAAAAGCCGCTATTGCCTGGGGGCCGAATCAACCGCTCTCTATTGAAGAAGTGGATGTCATGTTGCCGAAGAGGGGGGAGGTGTTAGTGAAAATACTGGCTTCAGGGGTGTGTCATACCGATGCGTTTACCCTGTCCGGTGACGACCCTGAGGGTATCTTTCCCTGTATTCTTGGCCATGAAGGCGGCGGTATCGTCGAGCAGATCGGTGAGGGCGTGACCAGCGTCAAGGTCGGTGACCATGTGATTCCGCTGTACACACCAGAGTGTGGCGAATGCAAATTCTGCCTGTCGGGTAAGACCAACCTGTGCCAGAAAATTCGCGAGACGCAGGGCAAAGGTTTAATGCCGGACGGCACC
>CAYNZI010000042.1:0-10961 GCA_964401565.1 uncultured Spongiibacteraceae bacterium | reverse complement strand
CCTTGTTGAAAGGTGATGATGTGTTGGTATATAAGAATATAGGTGCTAATAAAAGGATTTCCCCGCTAAAAAATTAACCAGCCAAATCTGCGGCGACCATTTGTCTATAGAAGCGTCAAATTCGCGGCATTAAAGGATTATCCACAATGAACAAAGCACTGCTGTTGATCACCGCCAGTATTATTATTAGTGCCTGCCAGAACCCGGTTACCGGTGACCACAATAACAACAGCCGCACTCATTCATCTGAGCAGGGCAATTTCCAATCTGGCCTGACAGCGTCTGAACTGACCGACCAGTGCTCTCAACAACTGGCAAATGCCAACAACAGTTTCAAAACACTGGAAAATCTACAACCCCCGTTCACCATAGATACTCTGTTAACGCCTGTAGACCAATTGTTGATCGATATAGATAACGATACAGGCATGACCTATCTCCTCAACAATGTTCACCCCGATACTGAGTTGCAAGCGGCTGCCGACACTTGCATTCAGGATTTTACCAATCTACTGACGAAAATCGGACTATCGAAACCACTGTACGAACGATTACAGCAAGTTGACGTCAGTGGCGAGCAAGCGGACACACAGCGATATTTAACAAAGATGCTACGTGACTTCAAACGCTCAGGTGTTGACAAAAACGATAGCGAAAGAGAAAACATCCGCGCCATAACAGAGAAAATCACCGCTCTGGGGCAAGACTTTGCGAAAAACATTCGGCAAGACGTTCGATCGATAAAGTTAGGTTCTGTTGCCGACCTAGACGGAATGCCACAAGACTATATCGACCAACATCAACCTGACGAAGATGGCGCAATAACGATCACCACCGATTACCCCGATTTATTCCCGTTGTTACGATACGCCAAAAACGACCAAGCCCGACTGGCACTATACAAACAGTACCTGAATCGGGGCTTCCCCGACAATGACCAAGTATTAAGTGACATCGTACGGCAAAGACATACGCTGGCAACGGCTCTGGGCTACGAAGACTTCGCAACCTACGCCCTTGAAGACATGATGGTAAAGAGCCCGGAAACCGTCAGTAACTTCATTGACCGAATCTCTACCATGGCTGCACCGCGGGCAAAAAATGACTACGGTGAGCTGCTAAAAGCACTGCAAACTATAGATCCCTCGGCCACATCGGTAGGTAACTGGCAAAAATCCTTTCTCGAAGAAACCGTTCGACGAGAAAAATACAGTGTCGACACGAAAGTTATTCGTCAGTACTTCCAATATGACAAAGTGAGAGATGGTATTTTCACTCTAATTGAAGACCTTTTTTCTGTGGAAATACGCCCCTGGCAAACACCTGTTTGGGACGACACGGTCGAATCTTTTGAAATTATTGAAAACGACCAGACCATCGGTCGATTCTATTTGGACATGCACCCGAGGGCAGGAAAATATAAACATGCCGCGCAGTTTGGAGTGCAATCAGGCATCGCCGGTCAACAGCTCCCCGTGGCGGCACTGGTCTGTAATTTTCCCGGCGGTGACGGTACGGCCGGCTTGATGGAGCACACCCAAGTTAAAACATTTTTACATGAATTTGGTCATCTAATGCATAGCATTTTCGGCGGACAACAACGCTGGAGTACCTTTGCTGGCGTCGCTACCGAACGGGACTTTGTCGAGGCGCCTTCACAAATGCTTGAAGAATGGGTCTGGGACTACGAAACACTGAAGGAATTTGCTGTCAATCAGCAAGGCGAGGTCATTCCCGAACAGCTGGTCCAAAAAATGCGCACGGCGCGTGATTTCGCTCGCGGAACTCATATTCGCAACCAAATGTTTTACGCATCTCTGTCCTTGGCGATTTATCAAACACCTCCCGATGACCTCGACCTAACAGAAACGATGATTCAACTGCAAACGGAGTACTCTCCTTTTGCTTACATTAACGATACCCATTTTTACGCCAGCTTTGGCCACTTGTTCGGTTACTCTGCAGCCTACTACACGTATATGTGGTCAGAAGTTATTGCTGCCGACATCCTCGAACAATTCAAACAGAATGGCATGCGCAATAAAGATATCGCCAACCGCTACAGAAAAACCATTCTTGATCCCGGCGGTTCAAAAGATGCAGCGCAACTGGTTGAGGACTTTCTCGGCTGTCCTTTCAATTTTGATGCTTTTGTTAAACGCCTGAATCAAGATACCTAGATGCTGATGAAAAATTATCTTCTCCGTGGCTTCCTATTCAGCCTGTCTTTTTTTCTGTACGGCTGTGGCCCTATGGAAAGCAATGTTGACACAGCAACTGATGCACAAATTCTCCACCGGGGAAATGGCACTGAACCACAGGGACTTGACCCTCATCTAGCCACGGGCGTACCAGAGCACAATATCATCGCCGCGCTGTTGGAAGGTCTAATCGGAGAAAACCCCAAAACCCTTGCACCAGCCCCAGGTGTCGCTCAATCATGGGAGGTTTCTGATGACCTTCTCACCTATACGTTTCATCTTAACCCGCAGGCTAAGTGGTCAAATGGCGACTCGGTAACCGCTGATGATTTTGTCTACTCGTGGAAGCGTCTGCTAATGCCAGATCTCGCAGCCGAATATGCATACCAGCTCTTTGTGGTCAAAAATGCCAGGGAATTCAATCAGGGAGAAATCAACGATTTTGACCAGGTCGGAGCAAAGGCGATAAATGCGCTAACATTTGAGGTGCAGTTGGCGGCGCCGACGCCGTATTTTCTATCCCTCCTCAGCCACTACAGTACTTTTCCCGTGCACCAGCAGACCATCGAGAAATTTGGAGCCATAGACGATCCAGGTAGCTTGTGGACCCGGGCGGGAAACTTCGTCGGCAACGGCCCATTCGTACTGACAGAATGGGCATTGAATCGAATTATCCGTGTCGAAAAAAACCCTCACTACTGGGATAACGATATTGTCACATTAAACGAAATCCGTTTTTATCCGATCGATAACAACGTCACAGAAGAACGCATGTTCAGATCCAGGACGTTACATATAACAAACACGGTACCAGAAGAAAAAATAGCAAAATATAGTCGAAACAACCCAGAACTGATTAATATCTCTGCCTACTTAGGAACCTATTTTTATCGCTTCAATGTCAATAAGCCACCGCTGGATGATCCTCGTGTAAGAAAAGCTCTCGTCATGTCAATTGACCGGGAAAAAATTGTTAAAGCCGTCACTAAAGGCGGCCAAATTCCAGCCTACAATCTAACCCCCGCCAATACTTTGGGCTACACCTCTGAATCCAAAATAGTTTTCGATATCGAAAAAGCTAAAGAGTTACTTGCTGAGGCAGGCTTTCCCGACGGCATTGGATTTCCTGAAATCAATATACTTTACAATACCAACGAAGGTCACAGAAAGATTGCAGTGGCCTTACAGCAAATGTGGAAACAGGCCCTCGGCATCAAATTGAAATTATACAATCAGGACTGGAAGTCATTTTTGTTCACTGTCACCAATATGGACTATGAAATAGCGAGGGGTAGCTGGATCGGCGACTACGTAGATCCCAACACATTCCTCAATATGTTTGTCACCGATGGCGGCAATAATCAAACCGGGTTTTCAAATGCAGCCTATGACCAAGCGATTCAGTTGGCGGCAAAAACAACCGATATGAAACAACGTTTCGAATACTTCCAACAGGCTGAAAAAATTCTCACCGAGCAAGTCCCGGTGATGCCTGTTTATACCTACACACGGTTATACCTGAAAGCGCCTGAATTAAAAGGATGGTACAACAACATCCTTGATCACCATCCCTATAAATACGTTTACCTCGAAAAACAGACTAACTAATCATGCTGAGATTTATTTTTTTCCGGATGCTACAAGCGATTCCGGTGTTGTTGATTGTAATCGCAGTGACTTTTATTCTTGTTCGACAAGCTCCGGGCGGGCCTTTTGACGCGGAAAAAGCCGTCTCGCCCTATGTCTTGGAAAAACTGAACGAGCGCTACCATCTCAACGACCCGCTCTACCTACAGTTCTTTGACTATCTTGGGAATATAGTGACTGGTGACTTCGGCCCCTCTTTCAAGTATCCGACACGCAGCGTGTCAGAAATGATATTTACCGGTTTGCCGATCACCGTTGAACTGGCTATCAACGCTATGATTGTCGCCTTGATTATCGGTATCTCTGCAGGACTGATAGCCGCTTTGCGGCCAAACACCGCACAAGATTATATACCGATGTCTGCAGCTATGATTGGCATCTGCATGCCCTCATTTTTGATGGGGCCACTGTTAGTCCTTGTTTTTGGGATTTGGCTGGAATGGCTACCGGTGTCTGGATGGGGCTATAGTGCCGGCGACAAAATCCTACCATCAATCACCTTGGGCGCAACATACGCCGCGTATATTGCCAGACTAAGCCGCGGTGGCATGCTGGAAGTCCTCTCCCAAGATTTCATCCGCACTGCCAGGGCCAAGGGCATTCCTGAAACTATCATTGTGTTTAAACATGCACTGCGCGGAGGGTTACTTCCCGTCGTTTCATTTCTTGGGCCAGCAATAGCCGGGCTGTTATCGGGATCGTTTGTCGTAGAAACAATTTTTCAAATACCGGGGCTCGGCCGCTTCTATGTCCAGGCAGCATTCAATCGCGATTACACCATGATTATGGGCACCACCATTTTCTTCTCTGTTCTAATTATTCTGTTCAATCTCCTTTCTGACATTATTGCAGTCATGCTGAATCCCAGATTAAGTTACGGAGACAAAGACTAATGTCTATCAAACAGACTGCTCTAGCAGATTCCGTTCAGGGACGTTCGCTGTGGCAAGATGCGATCACCCGATTACGGAAAAACCATCTGGCAATGGCCGGACTATTCATACTATTGGTAATGATTGTTGTCGCTCTGCTGACGCCCTGGATTGCACCCTACTCCTATGAAGTTCAAGACCTTGACCTAGGCGCATCGCCGCCATCAGCAGCCCACTGGTTAGGCACGGATACTTTTGGGCGCGACCTGCTAACAAGAATCATGTATGGCGGCCGTGTTTCGCTCGCCGTGGGATTTATCGCCACTACCGTCGCTCTTTTTATTGGGGTGTTTTGGGGTGCTATAGCCGGTTATGCCGGCGGTCGAACTGACGCCTTTATGATGCGCTTAGTCGATATCCTGTACGCATTGCCGTTTATGATCTTTATTATTCTATTAATGGTAGTCTTTGGCCGAAGCATATTGCTCTTATTCTTAGCCATCGGTTGTGTGGAATGGTTAACAATGGCACGAATCGTTCGCGGACAGGTGCTATCCCTGCGACAGCAGGAATTTGTTGAAGCCGCAGTTGCGATGGGCCTATCCCCGCTGACAATAATAATCAGGCATATCATTCCCAACATATTGGGCCCAATTATTGTCTACGTCACACTCACTATTCCCAGTGTCATGCTGCTCGAAGCTTTCCTGAGTTTTCTCGGACTGGGAATACAGCCACCACAAAGTTCGTGGGGCTTACTTATTTCCTATGGCGTTGAAACGATGGAGGAGTACCCTTGGCTATTGCTTTACCCCGGTCTGGTATTGTCAGCCACGTTGTTTTCTCTTAACTTCCTCGGCGACGGCTTGCGCGATGCCCTTGATCCAAAAACATCCAAAGATTAGTAGGAATCATTCATGCCGGTCTTATCTGTAAAAAATCTAACCGTTAACTTTTATACTCGCGATGGCATCGTCAATGCCGTCAAGGGTATTAGCTACGACGTTAATGCCGGTGAGGTCGTAGCGATTATGGGCGAATCGGGATCGGGGAAATCCGTATCATGTCACGCGCTACTGGACCTTATCACTCAGCCGCCAGGGAAAATTGAATCGGGTCATGCGCATTTTTATGATGTTGATTTACTGCATTGCAGTAAGCAACAAATGCGGTCCGTTCGTGGAAACAAAATTGCAATGATTTTCCAGGACCCAATGACCTCGTTAAATCCCTATCTAACCATTGGCTCACAGCTGATCGAGGTTTTAACCACCCATTCTAATATCGACAAAAAACTCGCCACACTTAAGGCCGCCACGGTACTGGAAGAAGTTGGGATCAGTGATGGATTAAAACGACTAAAACAATATCCTCACGAATTTTCGGGCGGCATGCGCCAACGGGTCATGATCGCTATGGCGCTATTAACTGAACCCGACTTATTGATTGCCGATGAACCCACGACTGCACTGGATGTCACTATTCAGGCACAAATATTCGATTTACTACACACGTTACGGAAAAAATATAACATAGCCATTATTTTTATTACCCACGACTTGGCCGTTGTTGCTCAGCTGGCTGACCGCGTACTGGTCATGAAAGATGGCTGCATCGTCGAGCAAGGTACAATCAACGAAATATTCCTCCACACACAACACGACTATACAAAAAATCTGTTAGCGGCAATTCCTAACAGCAAAAAGCCTGAAAAATACCGATATCAGGCCAAGTACGAAAATGATGAGCCTATTCTGGAAGTAAAACACCTAACCACCCGCGTCCCCGATCACTCGAGTGGCATGTTCCAGGAAAAACAGTATTTCAATGCAGTAGATGACGTGGACTTGTATCTCAAAAAAGGCGAAATACTCGGTTTAGTCGGTGAGTCGGGATGTGGTAAGTCTACGTTGTCAAAAACCATTATCCAACTTATAGAGTCCCACGAAGGCAGTGTGAAATTTGAAGGGAGTGAAATAACATCACTCGATAGAAAAGGATTGAAGCACCTTAGAAAAGATCTGCAGATTATTTTCCAGGACCCTTACTCCTCACTCAATCCGCGAATGTCGGTTTATGATATTTTGCGGGAACCACTAAAACTGCATAAAACTGCAGCCAAAGATCAACTCAATCAACGTGTTATCGAATTAATGCATGAAGTCGGCCTTTCACCCTCCGACATCCGTAAATATCCCCATGAATTTTCAGGCGGTCAACGGCAGCGAATAGCCATTGCCAGAGCCTTAGCAGTCGCTCCAAAAGTCATTGTTGCTGACGAACCGGTTTCTGCGCTCGATGTGACCATTCAGGCTCAAATATTGGATCTTTTTCTACAGCTGGTGAAACGCCATGACCTTTCTATCATCTTTGTATCTCACGACCTTTCGGTAATACGCTATCTGTGTGACCGCACAGCCGTCATGTCTGAGGGCAAGATTATCGAAGTTGACCAAACAGAAATTGTATTCAATCACCCAAAAAACAGCTACACACAGAAATTGCTAGCCGCCATCCCCGCAGAAATACCCAGTCAATCACTCGCTTAATGGCACGACTAAATCACTTGTAAACGGAGGCATCTACATCTAGATGGATATTTTGAGCACCGCTTTTGGTCGTCTGCGATTGACACGATCACCCCATGCTGCCAGCCGCATCAAAGCAGCGGCTAACCTGAGAGCATGGGATGCGGCAGATGAACTTCTCCTCAACTACCTGGCCGACAACAAGCTGCCAAAAAAATCATCCAGAGTACTCATTATTAACGACTCTTTTGGCGCTCTGGCCTGTAGCCTTGCTACATACCAACCGTGTAGCTGGAACGACTCGTCAGTAAGCCTGAATGCGGCGACACACAACTATACTGTCAATAATTTGGAAAGCGGCCAACACAACACGCTGGAAACATTGTCCAGCACCTCTAACTTCATCGGAAACGCTGAATTAGTTTTAATAAAAATACCCAAGACACTTGCCTTACTCGAACATCAACTCATTGCACTGCAGGGGCATATTACCGGAGAAACCGTTATTATCGCGGCAGGCATGGTCAAGTACTTGGGGAAATCTTATCTGCAATTGTTTGAGAAATTCATCGGAGAAACGTCCGTATCATTAGCCGCCAAAAAAGCGCGGTTAATTTTTTCGACAGTTGAACTGGGAAAAAATCCTTACACATCGCCTTATCCCATTAAAGTAGATATCGAGGAACTGGGTATATCTACTTTCAATCACGCCAATGTTTTTTCCCGGGAGAAACTGGATATAGGAAGTCGATTTTTCATTGAACAGATGAAAAATCTGCCCAGCGTTAACTCAATTATTGACCTGGGCTGTGGTAATGGAGTGCTCGGCGTTGTTGCAAAACGGTTTCTCCCCGAGGCGAAGATAACCTTTGTCGATGAATCCTATATGGCTATCGCCTCTGCTAAAGCGACTTTTGAACATTTTGTTGGCGGTATAATAACACCTGAACAGCAATGTGACTTTGTGGTCAGTGACTCATTGGATCAAGTTGAAGGTGAGCAAGTAGAGCTAATATTGTGCAACCCCCCCTTTCATCAAAACAATACCGTAGGTGATGAAATTGCCTGGAAAATGTTCACACAAAGTAAAAGCGCCCTTATCGAAGGCGGTAGAATCTGGATAGTCGGCAACAGGCATTTGAATTATCATATCAAGCTGAAGCGACTGTTTGGAAATTGCCGCCAAGTTGCAAGCAACTCCAAGTTTGTTGTTCTTGAAGCAATAAAGCAATCCTGAATTCATAAGATCTAGTTTTCCTAAGCAAATAACGAATACAATAAGAGCAGACATATAACCTGTCGGGTATAGCCTGTAGTAATATCGTTAATCTTCGTTAAAATAGGCAACCAACGCTTTTTCTCTTTTACTGGCGGCGTCGTTTAGTTTCTCAATTTTTTCTTTATAGTAGAAATACCACTCACCCGAACCCTTGACACGGCTTGCGGTCTCGTAGGCCAATTTTTTATAGGAAGACAACAATCTTACGTAGTCTTTTTCACCTGTTAGGGAAACATCATACAGCGTAATGAATTTCTTACTGAGATCAGAAACGTCACCATTCGACATTTTATTCAAATGGACAGCATATTGCTTCTCGGCTTGGCTTCGCGCCACATCAATTCTCACCAAAAATACCTGAACGAGATTCTCTGGTTCCTGAAGCGATAATTCTCTAGTTGTGTTGTGAAAACTCACCAGATTGATTAACCCAACAACAAAAAGGATTAACAGAACAGGAATCATCACCAAACCGGCTATTAATTGAGTGGTCAAGGCCTTCGACGCCAACTGAATTCGGGCCGCTAGTTGTTCTTCACTAGACTCATCACTGGCGTCCGCATCTTTACCCGTAGCCATTAGTTGCCACTCCTTAATTCAACCTCAAGAATAGCTTTTCTTTCGGCACTCTTTTCCGACAAATCATCCAGAATCTTATTGTGAGAAGTGAGCCACTTTTTGGAGCCTCGACTCATCGATGCCAAGTCGTTAGTACCCGATTTAATAGTGTCTACCAGCACTTTAAAATCCGTTTCTCTACTGCTTAAGAAATTTTTGTAAGGTGCCACTTTTTCCAAACTACAATCTTTCGATATTTTTTCCAATTGCTTGGTGTACTTACTGATTTTTTTCAGCTCACTCTTTCGAAAATCAGCAAGCAACATAAGCTGCTGCTCTAATACCACGAACTGCTCATCCATGGGACCGTCTTTCCCGGCCTCTGCGGCTTCTGTTAAGGCAGAAATCCTCATATACATAACAGACATTCCAGTCCCCATCACCGAAATAAGTATCACCGAGATCACGAGTGCCGTGATCATAAGTATCCAGTTAAGCCCCACGCGCTTATCCATTTTCGTCAACAATGCAACGGGGCTATCTTCCGGTTGTTGTTCATCTTTTTCTTCATCGGCCATCTAGATCTCCTGCAATAGTCGGTATGATTGCGACCATTAATTCTATTTTATTTTCAGCGTTGGCTGGACGGAACGTGTAAATAAAGCAACGACTTCACTGTGAGCTGTTTGCGGAAACATGTCTGCCAGGGAAATTTCCGTCAGTCGGAAATCCCCCTGCGTTAAAATTTTGGCGTCCCGTGCGAGGGTTCTGGGATTACAGGAAATGTAAACTAACCGTTCTAATTGAGATTCCGCCAGTTGTTCACACATTCTTTCCGCACCTGCTCGCGGTGGATCCAGTAATGCTTTATTGAACTCATCGCTTATTGATAGTCTGTCGGCCGCCAGGTCAATCACTTTAAACTGACAGTTGTCGATATGGTTCAATGCCGCATTGCTGCGTGCCTTATCGATCATACCGGAAACCCATTCAAAGCCGGTCACTCGAGACGCTGATTTGGCGATCGGCAAAGAGAAATTGCCAATTCCACAGAAGAAATCAGCTACCACATCAGTTTCACAAAGGTCTAACCACGTCACCGCCTGCACAATAAGCTGATGATTAATGGCGGGATTGACCTGGGTGAAATCGTCAACCGCATAGGGAATCACCAAATCATAAGCGTCGAGTTTATAAGACAATGAAACCGAAGGTTCATCCGAAACCACACATTGTGTTGCTGCATTCGGACTACGGACTTCAATAGAACATTGATGTACCTTTGAATAATCACTAACAGCGGCCATATCATTGCTGGACAAAGGTCTTGTACAAAAAATGGCGACCGCTATTTTACCCACGCTATCTTCAGTAATTGACACTTCGTTTATCACAGACCGGCTCTTGAGCGATGCAATTAACGTTCGTACACTCAACAACGCTTTGTTAATACCATCAAACACAATATGACAGTGAGTTACATCTATCACCTTATGGCTGCGTGACTGGCGAAAGCCTATGTTACAACTGTGCTTTCCTGCATCAACTGCAAATCGGGCCCTATGCCGATAAGACCATGGATTGCTGGCTATAGATCCCACTACGAGTTGGTCGTCACTATCAACCCACGATGAAAACAGCTGCGATAAACGGCGCTGTTTATGGCCCGTTTGCGAAGGGTAGTCCAGGTGCTGGAAATCACAGCCTCCACATTGACCAAAATATTCGCAGACAGGTTTAACCCGATGCGGTGAAGTCTCCGTGATTGAGACCACTATCGCCTCATCATGAGTCTTGTGACTGGAGACGTAGCGGGCATTGACCTTTTCTCCTGCCAGCGCTCCCGCCACAAATACTGTTTTTTCGTTTACCCGCG
>CAYNZI010000041.1:0-10964 GCA_964401565.1 uncultured Spongiibacteraceae bacterium | reverse complement strand
CATCGAGGGTGTTGTGATGGGCAATTTAAAAGGCAATGGCTCTTTCTTCAGCTGAGGGATGACTTCTTCCCGCGCTGCCTGTTTCGGTAAATAAGGCTTAAGCGGTAAGGTATCGCCCGAGTCATAAATTACTGTCAGCGGCTCTCTGGCATTAGTAGTAATGCTCAGCAATACGCACAACGCTCCGATCAAGACCCGCATTAGAACCACTCCCGCCAGTGTTTTGTTACACGCTCACGATAACGCTGGGCACTTTCAAGTGATACCGCATCCTGACCAGGGTCATGGTAACGCCCCACCGCTTGCCACCAATCGTTGGTGTGCTCAAACTGCTCATGCAAAATGGTCGCACCAGCGCTGAGGTTTTTAATCGGCATCAATGATTCATTGATGCTGGAAAAACGCTGTCGATGCCATCGCCAATTTACTTGCATCAAACCAATGTCGACAGACTGCTCGTGGCGGATAGCTTGCGAAACCCGGTAAACGGCATCCTGTTGAGAGTCGCAAAAGACGCTTTGGCCATCAATATTCAGTGCCCATGGCCAGGGTATATCTTCATTGCGGTATGGCCTGCCACTTTCTGTTAGCGCTATCGCGTAGAGAATATCCGCTGGCACTTGATGGCTCTTGGCGACAATGAGGTAGGCAACCGGTACATTTTCTAAGGCAACCGTTGCGACTGACTGCAGTAATGTCACTCCGGCAATCCACGGTTTAAGCAAGCTGTTATTCATAGCCCTAAACTCTCCTTGTTCAATTGAAAAAAACGTCCATTGCGTTTTAAAAAAAGGGGCATAGCCACCGATGATAACCCGGAGGATTGGCTCATCAACCGCTGTAACAGCCCTTCGTCACGGTTCAGGCTTAATTGCTGGCCATTGAGCGAAGCTGCCTTGATTCCGTGACCCGTCGCCCACGCCCTCACAGCTTCATCATCCAGGGCATCACGGATATAGACATCGACGCCGCTTTGTTGCGTACCCGACAATAGATTCACTAACTGATTGATGACCGACAAACACTGACGGCAGGTTGCTGGGACAAAGAGCAGCAGACGATCACCTTCAACGAAGCGATTTTTAGCTAACCGTTTGGTCTCTCTCATCGTTGCTTTCTGTTGCTTGTGCATAAAATACGGAGACAGCAGCTGATGATCGACCACCCCGACATTAGGGTATAAACGCTCGAAGGCCGTTCTATAAGCTTGCTGAAATTGCAACGCCCGCTCAGTTAAATCAAATTCCTGCCGAGCATATAGTTCAGCATAACGCTGCTCCTGCTGTGGTGTTTTGGCGAACATGCCCAAAGCCAACAAGGGATCAATGCTTGGGCTCCATTTCCCTAACGGGCCTCGTATTAAATCGAGATAATGTTGGTATTCCCCTTTATCCAATCCCCAGTGTTTTGCCAGCGTTTGCAATTCAATTGTTCGACTAACCGGCGTTTTAACGCTGGGCGTTTGTGAGGTATTCGCTAAGCTGTCACCGGTCGCTGCTACCGCTGCATTGGTAATAACCATTACAATCAATGCACTTGCTGTAATCCGCCCGCTATTCATGGCATTTCCTCTCGCTGACGCCACAAACGATAGTGCTCATCAACTAACAGATTGGATTCTACTGCCGTTGGCAATGTCTCAATATCAACCGTAGGAATCGTCAAGATCGCACCGGCTAGAAGGTGATTCATATTGCTGTTTGCAAACGCATGGGGATTGCTAACAAAGAGATAGACCAGTGTTTGATCCAGCGTCATGCCCTTTACATCAATCTGGCTAGCGATACGGCTTAAGCTGTCGCCCCGCCGTACAGGCCCATAGGTTGGTTGCTCGATTTCAACAGACTTCAATTCACTCGTCGATAATGAAACCTTTTCTACCGGCTTTAGCCATTGTTGTTTTGCTACCTTCAGGTCTTCATCAATGACAAACTGACCAAAGCCATCCCGCAGCTGATAAGCCACGGTACGTTTAACGGGATTGATCAAGGGCTGAAAACTTTTTCCGCCCAGGATAATTAAAGCATCCATCAACGTCATCGGCCCCATTGTACGGTGCGGATCTGGAAGCGCTAATACCAGCAGGAGGTACTGCTCATCCAACTCAGGGCTATCATCTATTTGAAAGCCATAGGGCCTTAGCAGATAACTCAAAGCCGCCCCTACTGTCGTAATTTGTGTGGGCACCTGCCTCTCAACGATACTTTTCAACAAATCAGTTTGAGACTTCTCTGGCCCAATCTTGGCAGACACATAACGACTTTCAAAAGCACGGTTCTCAAAACCACGACTAACAGTGAAACTATTTTTAATCTCGGCCTGTACGATTGACGGTATAAAAAATACTATCGCTAAAGCCATTCCCCACTTATCAAACACTGCCTTTCGCATACATACCGCCTTTCACCCGATGATTAAATACGGCTTACAGATTATCGCTAACAGTTTGCTATGAGCAGAGAAAAGCTTTCATGGATAAAAGAAAGAATAAAATAACAAAGGTCTGACGGGAGTCAGACCTTTGCCAAGGATGCGATACAGTAGGTTAGCTGGCAAAAGCCAGTTGATCGTTTGATTGTAATCGCATAGCCGGTGATGACGGCCAGTGCTTCAGTACCACGAGGGTTTCCCATCGTATTCTTGAAACACCTATCATCGACGTTTCTGTCAACTGATCCTGCAGCTTTGTTAACAACGCACGAATACTGTAACTTTCTGAAATCGTGCCTTCGGCGCTGATATTCAGAACATCCTTATCAATGCCTATGTCGACATAACCTGCATCGACAAACTCTATTTCCATTAACTTTCCGAGAACCGATTGCACAACGGTTTTATCGGCATTGGCTTTGAGTTTTACTGCACCTCGCATTTCCAGGTACTCCATCATCTTTCTCCTCATTGTGAATGAACAAGAGAAAGATGCCCCAAGGGAAATCATTCTCCCGTAGGGGTGGTATAACGGGTTAACGTATTAGCTGTTGCTGATCACGCTTTCGAGTTATACCGATTTGCTGGCAGCGTAACTGCCCGTTACTATTGAGACTGCAATAGCACAGTGTGAATCACCATGTAGCTTTAGCGTCAAGGAGGAACGCAGGCGCTAGCCGAGTAGTCCTTTACGCGCCGAACCTTATTACCCTTTCTCAGGGGTTGTAGCTCCGCTGCAACCCCTGCTACCGGCGAGGGCGGGAAGGCCCAGCGGCTAGGGCGGCGCCCGTTAAGCGTGATCGCCTTGATAATTACTTATCTGCCTAAATAAGCCTTATGCAAAGCTTTACATAACAGCTATTTAGGAAGGTAAGTAGTTATGCAAAGTTAGCGAGACAACCCCTTGATAGAGCGTTGTTTTTTCTTGAATTGCTTAACATAATATTTCGAGATTGAGCGACTATGATTCACTGGTTTTCACCTTAAGCTAGATGATGATCGATATTAGCTTTGTCAAAACACCAAGAGGTCGTGCATAAAGCCATCAAAACGATTTATCGCCTGAAGATTTTTTAACATACAACAGCTAGCGACCGGTGAATTAGCACCTGAAACCAGTGGGGATTATGTAAAGTATTTTTCATCAAATGCTATAAAAATCAATGCTTCAAGCTCACTACTTTACATAATCATCTACCTTCCTAAATAAACCGCAGTAATCTGCTCGCGCTCATGACCGAGCTCTTGAGAAATGGCATAACGGGCAACCGTATCATTCGACCGTTCCTCTTCAGTGAGTTCTTTGCGGCTTGGGCCACCGCAGGCCGGTGCCTGTTTACCGGTGAGTTCCCGATAGCGCTCTTGTGCATAGCGGTGACGTAAACCATGCAATTTGGATAGCCCTACCTTTTGTGTCTCACGCTCGTAGAGTCGCATTTGTTGAACGTACATTAGATGCGAGGGAATCAATGAACCTTGACCGGCCACCAAACGCGCCCGTCTTAAAACATCACGTTGCTCGTCAGTGCGAATGGGCACTTCCCGTTCCCGACCACCTTTGCACCATGTGGATTTCAATCGAATAAAGGTATCCCTGTCTGCATAATCCGGGCTGAATTTAATCGCTTCTTCTCGGCGCAGACCAAAGACCTTTTGTAACTCCAGGCTGATTTTTAAATGAGGATCGCCAATTTTTGCTAATAACTCCTGATCCAAGTCACGGGCTTTCGATATGTTAGTGACAAACACGCGGGAATCGATTCCATAGTAGGCATTGTCCTTTGCTACGACATTTTGCTTGCCAATTTTTTCCGCCCACCAACGTAACGCGGCCAAGCGATTTTTAATGGTGCCCGGCGCAAGGCTCTCATCAAGGTATCTAGCCACTAAGGCATCAATATGCTTGGGTTTCAGCGATTTCGCTTCCATACGCCGATAACCCAACTCATTAAGATGATTGGCCATCGTTTGTAATAATTGAAAGCGTTCAGCCTGTGTACTGCGGCTACCATCCTGATTGCGATCGCAGAGTGTTTTTAATTGATAGTTGAGATCTTTCACAGACAGTTCCTCATCGAGAAATAAAGCGTGCTTCTATTCTCGAAAAATTGACGGTAATTGTCGTGAGTTAAGCTTTCAGCTTAAAAAGAAATATTTTCTTATTTGAGGTCTCTGTATCTACCCACTGCCCATCCCTGCTTCTGCAGATCAACGGGCAACCGTATTCCACCCAGCCCAATATTGCTAAGGCACAGACCGCGGTTAACCCCCGCATGGAATCAAAATTGCGGCGTTGTTTTAACGGTATATTTCTGTGAATTGTCTAATCGTTCTGGTCAGGTTTGTTGTCTGTTCTTAGTTACCGCTGACTGTTCAGAACAGACAATGAGTCTTTCGGAACAGACCTGCGACCGTTCATAACGGTCGCTAGAAGGCTGGAACAGTGAGTGTAAAAGCTTTGGTCAGTGTTTATGACTGTCCAGCCACCGCAGTGAATGGAGAAGCAATCTTAATAACCATTGCCAACGTCACGGGACACCACGCCCTCAAAACCTGAATAACGGCATAACCAACAGTGCCAATCCCCGGATGGGTACGACACGGTTTTGTTTTCACGCTTTAGACAGTTTTACTTTCTCTTGCCAGGTAACTCTCCTCTGTTAAGTGATAAGCCACTCAGTGCGGTTACATGAGTTAACTTGAAAAGCTCTTTCGAGCTGGTTTGCTATTGAGAATGCAATAGCCACATAAGGAATTTGTATTATCGGTGAATAGGCTTAAGAAAACCCTGATAATGCTTTCGGCATGTTAGAAAAGTTACTGCAGGCCTGATTTCGTATGGGGTCGAAGCCCACGTCACTGCATGGTTTTGCAGTGACGTGGGGAAAGTAATTCATTGCCAGGCAATAAAAAATATCACAGGGCATCTAGCCAACGGCGGGAGATACCCAGGTCGAACTATACCAATGGTTAAGAAGCACCCTCCTGCCAAAGTCATTACTCGCCTCGTGGATAAAAAAGACGGTAGCGATGGCTGGCGTAAACTGGCTGAAGTAGGACAGCGTGGGCTGAGTTTTGAAGCCGTTGTTCTGCGCCATCCACATCGGTTTAGTGCGGCCATAGTAGAAAAGGCACGAGCAGGATTGAAAACAGGATAGGAAAATAAAAAGAGTCGACATACCAAAACTGAATTTCAGCAACGATCAAGTGAATCTGGCCATGGTTTAGCTATGGGCATTTTAACGGGCTTTACCGGGTTCGCTAAACGCTCATTCCCCCTACGGGGAACTGCCGCCCTCTCAATCCCTAACGCCTCATCCCTCCGGGCTGCTTGAATTCAACATTATATTCACAGCGATAAAACCCCACTAGGGGCTTTGCCCCACGCGCATTGCAAGTGCAAGGCTTCGCGCTTCCTCACCCGTTCAGATTCTCTCGCTTCGCTCCTTCACTTAGCTGCGGCTTCCGGTGAGCCACTTGCAATTTTCTACCCCCACGCTTCGCCAGCGTTGCAGGAGCGCAGACGGGGCTGCGCTTGATGACCACTTATATACTCAGAAAAACAGTTATACAAAGACGATTTAAAATGACTTCCTCTTCGAGAGGACCGTATATTTTCAATTTCTTTCTCTCGATCATGAAAAGTAAATCCGTTCAGGCTTGGCTCAATCGACTATCGTGCTGATAAAACCATCGGAATATAGACCCATGCCCCTCACAACCTCGCAAGAAAAAGAACTAAGCACTCAAGAAGCCGCGAAACTACTTGGATTATCTCCCAGTACATTAAGAAAATGGCGCTGCACACATGAACACCCCGAACTGAGCTGGAGGAAACGTTTTCGCCATGTATTTTATCTTGAATCAGATGTTCTTGAATTCAAAGAGCTAAATACCCAAACATCATCAAAAGAGATTTATATCTAATACCTCGGGTAATCACCCATGCTTGGTCATTACCAACGATCTAGAAGTTTATCAATTAAGTCAAAGCCTGCTTGATCAACCATATAATCAGCAATTTTCTGGCTGGCCGCTCGAAGCTTTGTCATTGACGGGTGGATATAATGGGCATCGACCCCTTCCCTCGCATGGCTAAGTAGCTCATCTACAAGTACTGAATTTATATCCAGTTCCGTACCGATTGATTTGTAGGTTCGACGCAAGTCATGGTTCGTGACGGCTATTCCCGTTTGGCTTTTAATAATCTCTCGGACTGATTTAGTATCTCGGTAATACCCTCGCCCACCGATGCCAGGGAATAAATATTCGGCATCTTTCGGCAGGTATTTTTGGCGATTGCGGATAATAGCTTCGGTCACTGTGTTTAGGGGTAACTCTACCTGATCGCCCCCTTTTTTGATGATGTTAAACACTAACCTATTGAGATCAATCCCCTCCATGCGCACTGTCATTGCCCCCGTTCGTCTTACACCGGAAAATAACATAAATAACAACGCATCGCGGCCATTACGATAAGCCGATGTATGGTCGTGCTCTCGAAGCGTTAAAATAGATTTCAGGTAGGGTTTAAAATCAGCATCATCTAACCGGCCCGTACAGCGGTTGGTACGGTTAATATTGACACCCAATTGTTTCATGGCACGGCTGACAGGGTTTCGAATAAAGAGCTCCGTATCATCGTATTTGGTCTGCGCCCAGTTCCAGATTGACCTAAGAATTCGCATAGCGCCATTAAGCTGGGTTTTACCACGATCAACTTTCTGCAGATAAACCGTTTTTACTTGCTCGGCGGACAGGCTATGTAAAGGCTGCTCTAACAGGTCGACCAAGAGAACCTCGCATTTATTTCGGATATCAACCAAATAGCGCTGGCCTGGACGCCGCTCAAAAATAAAACCATCAGAAAGGCGCTCATCACTTCCATCGATTTGGGTTCCATGGATCATATCGATAAAAGATCTTTTTGCCTCCACTAAGCTGTGTTCATTAGCTTGTTTTGCCGCTTCTTTTTGGGCGATCATCTGTGGGTCACGACCTTCCTGAATATCTAAAAACAAGCTGTCAGCCCTTTGCCGCAGCTCAGAAATAGTGACCTCGGCATTTCGAGCCGCACTGACCTTCATTAGTTGGCGCTTATACATTCTGCTTTTACAGTCACCACGGACGCGGATGCGAGCGTACATACAAAAAACACTTTCCGTATATGAGCGATTGGGCCTTACTCGAATAGCCAGATGACTGTCTGCATCATAAATGCAGGCCTCCTTAGAAAACCAGCCTTGGCCAATTCGCCTTTCAATAGCTTTGAGGTTAGGCTTACTGAACTTTATGCGGTTGCCCGATATAGCTCCCATGAGATCTCCTTATGTTCATTCTCATCGGCAATATCTGGGATGCACCTGGGGTACATCTGGAAGTAATTTTTACATCTCAAGAGAAATCTTGAGTAACACCAGAATTGCCTTCTGTAGATAGGGTATAGAGTTAAAGCCATTGTTATCAACAACATAGAGAGCTTTAATCTACTTCAAGACACGTCATTCAACGTCGAGAAATGATTATAATGAGAGAATTCAAAATCTGGTGCCTTCTGGGCGTGGGGGTTCAAGTCCCCCTCCCGCTACCATATTAAAAAGGTCGCTACCTTCGAGTAGCGACCTTTTTTGTCTGCGCGATCAGTAACCTGAATTCCCACCACGCTCGTGATAGGATCACTACACGTCATAATTTAAATACCAATCTCCCCACCGACAGCTCTCACTGACAAGCACTCGCCCCTTTTTCAAGCCAATAGCGTAAGCCGGTAAATAAATATGAGCATGCCCACTCTCGGCCCACACAGCCATAATCATAACCACGGTGCCTCAATCCGGATCGGCTGGGCTTTTTTCCTCAATGTAGGCTTTACTATTATTGAGTTTATTGGCGGCTATCTAACCAACAGTTCAGCCATTATGGCCGATGCGGTACACGACCTTGGAGACAGTTTATCAATAGGGCTGGCGTGGCTCTTAAATAAACTTTCGGGTAAACAGGCCAGCGAGAAATTTAGCTATGGTTTCCAGCGGTTTTCATTACTGGGGGCATTCATTAACGGCACGGTGCTCATTGCGGGTTCGGTTTGGGTTATGACCGAGGCCATCCCCAGACTCGCCAACCCAGAGATGCCTCATGCTGAAGGAATGATTTTTCTGGGTATTTTTGGGGTTATTGTCAACGGTTGGGCCGCCTACAAACTCAGCCACGGCACTACATTAAACGAGCGTATTCTCAACTGGCATTTGATGGAAGATGTACTGGGTTGGGTAGCCGTGTTAATTGTGGCCATTACACTCTTATTTGTTGATTTACCTATTTTGGACCCAATTCTTTCTATTACCTTTACCCTATTTATTCTTTTTAACGTGCTCAAAAATCTATCGGAGACGATCAAGGTCTTTCTGCAATCGACCCCTGATCAAAAAATTCGCCGCCAAATTATTGAACAACTCAGCGCTCTGGAAAGCATCCACAGCGTACACCATATTCATCTATGGTCACTCGATGGAAGCAGTCATGTACTCACCGCACACCTGCTACTTGATGATAACGTTGACCCAAATACTCAAACAGCCATCAAGCAAAAAATCGCCACGTGTTTAAAGCCCTATCAACTCTCTCACACAACGATTGAGCTTGAATTCCCCAGTGAAGTTTGTCGAGATGGAAAAGCATAGGGCGGAATGACGAACAGAAGCCTTTACACTATTGTTCTTTCAACAGTCTGCTCAATCACAATACCCACCCAAGCCACATCAACTCACCACAACCTCGTGCTCTGGCTCCATTTCTAGCACCAGTTCGCCGTTTACCAGCCCTACCCTTACCACGCCACCGCCATCAGATAACCCACCAAATAACAGCTCTTCTGCTAATGGCCGTTTGAGTTTCTCCTGAATTAGACGTGCCATAGGCCGCGCACCCATTTTTTCATCGTAGCCATTTTCGGCCAACCAAAGCCGCGCCGCTTCACTGATTTCAATGGTGACATGTTTTTCGTCGAGTTGGGTTTGCAACTCTACCAAGAACTTATCAACCACAGTTTTAATATCCTCAAGTGTTAAGGATGCAAATTGCACCACCGAATCGAGGCGGTTGCGAAACTCCGGTGTGAACATACGTTTAATCGCTTCCATGCCATCCGTACTGTGATCTTGATGACTAAAGCCCATCGAGCTGCGACTGATATCTTCGGCTCCAGCATTGGTGGTCATAATTAAAATGACATTGCGGAAGTCGGCCTTGCGACCATTGTTATCCGTCAGGGTGCCGTGATCCATCACCTGCAACAATAAGTTAAAGACCTCGGGGTGAGCCTTTTCAATCTCATCGAGCAATACAACCGAATGTGGATGTTTGGTAACAGCGTCGGTGAGCAGTCCGCCCTGATCGAATCCAACATATCCTGGAGGCGCACCGATAAGACGCGATACCGTGTGCCGCTCCATGTATTCCGACATATCGAAGCGAATCAGTTCCACCCCCATCACTTTGGCCAACTGGCGAGTTACCTCGGTTTTACCAACCCCTGTGGGACCTGCAAACAGAAAAGAACCTATCGGCTTTTCGATACTGTTTAGACCCGCTCGCGACAACTTAATGGCAGTGGAAAGTGTATCTATGGCTTCATCCTGACCAAATACCAACATTTTCAGGTTGTCGCCCAACTTACGCAACAATTCCTTATCTGAGGAATTCACTCGCTTGGAAGGAATGCGAGCAATTTTAGCAACGATTTTTTCAACGTCGGCCACGCCGATGGTTTTTTTGCGTTTATTAACAGGCTGCAACTGTTGAAAAGCACCCGCCTCATCAATAACATCAATGGCCTTATCGGGCAAAAATCGCTCGCTGATATAGCGTTCGGACAGCTCTGAGGCTGCACGCAAAGCAGGCTCTGTGTATTTAATACTGTGATGCTCTTCAAAGCGACTCTTCAGCCCTTTGAGAATTTGAAAGGTATCCTCAACACTCGGTTCATTCACATCGACCTTTTGAAAACGACGTGATAGAGCGCGGTCTTTTTCAAAGATACCGCGATACTCCTGGAATGTTGTCGAACCCATACAGCGCACATCCCCAGACGACAGCAGTGGTTTCAGTAAATTAGAAGCATCCATCACGCCACCAGACGCAGCACCCGCGCCAATAATGGTGTGAATTTCATCGATAAACAAAATAGAGTTTTCAGCCTTTTTAAGCTCTTGCAATAAGCCCTTAAAACGCTTTTCAAAATCGCCGCGATATTTAGTTCCCGCCAGTAAAGAACCTAAATCTAACGAATAAACAATACTACCCAATAAAACCTCAGGCACATCACCATCGACTATACGCTTGGCCAAGCCTTCAGCGATAGCGGTTTTACCCACACCGGACTCACCCACTAACAGCGGATTATTTTTGCGACGACGCGACAATATTTGACTGACACGCTCAACTTCGTTAGCGCGTCCAATTAATGGGTCTATAAGCCCCTGAGCCGCCCGCTCATTGAGATTACTGGCATATTTATCCAGAGGGCTACTTGAGGC
>CAYNZI010000040.1:0-10996 GCA_964401565.1 uncultured Spongiibacteraceae bacterium | reverse complement strand
CAAGAGCAAGAGCAAGAGCAAGAGCAAGAGCAAGAGCAAGAGCAAGAGCAAGAAAATGATGACCAACAGCAACCACGCGCTGAAGCCACAGAAATGACGCCAGAACAACAACAGCAAGAACAACAGGAAAAACAAGCCATGGAGCAATGGTTGCGAAAAATCCCAGACGATCCATCGGGATTGTTGCGTCGGAAATTCAACTACGAATATCAAGTTCGCCAATCACAGGGCGCAACAAAAAGGGAGCAGCCACAGTGGTAACTTTGCGATCACATTTTTCGCTTCTCGTTTTTCTCGCCGTTATGATCAATAGTGTAACGGCAGGTCCTATGGCCAGTATTGATCGTAGTGTTATTGCGATTGACGACACCATAACGTTTACGATACGCGTAAATGGTGCGGGATCATTCAAAGGCCCAGATTTAAAATCGATCTATATTGATTTTGAAGTACTGGGTAACCGCCAAAGCAGCCGCCACACGATCCGTAACGGTGTATCTGAATCCTGGACAGAGTGGATCATTACACTGGCGCCCAAGCGCAAAGGGCGACTAACCATACCCTCTATAGATGTTGGCGGAGAGAGAACAGAGCCCATTTCAATCATCGTCCAAGCGAGTCCTCCGATATCGGCTGACGTGATGCAACCCGTCTATTTGGAATCAGAAGTCGATAAGAAATCAGTCTATGTACAGCAGCAAATTATATTCACTTTGCGGATTTTTCAATCGATACAGTTAGACAACATGAATATTGCCGAGCCAGAATTCGATGATGCTTTCATGGAAAAATTAGGTCAAAACTCATACCAGCGGAAAATACAAAACAGACCTTATCGCGTCCACGAATTACAATATGCCATATTTCCCCAGAAAGCCGGGACCCTGGTTATTCCGGAACTGATATTTACGGCCAAAGAAGCGGTTGCAAGACGCTCAGCATTCAGTCTTCCGGGCCAAGGACGCCTACTAAGGAAAATGTCGAAACAACATGACATTGAAGTACGGCCCGCTCCCATCAAGATTAAGAGCGACACTTGGCTACCTGCTAAAGACATTCAACTCACTGAAAAATGGAGCAGAACGCCTGTCGATATTCGCGTTGGCGACTCAATTACCCGAACGATAACCGTCACAGCTAACGGTTTACTCGATTCGCAACTGCCGCCGTTCAACTTCCCGTCAATTCCGGGAGCCAAACTATACCCAGACCAAGGCAACACTGAGTCCTCTGTTTCCGCCCAAGGAGTCACATCATCTCGCTCCGGTAGTGTGGCAATAATACCCACGGTGGAAGGCACCCTGATCTTACCGGAGATACAATTTTATTGGTGGGATACTACCAGCCAACAAAGTAAAACAGCGGTGATCGCGGCCAGTGAATTGGTCATCAAACCGGCTCTGTACAATACTCAGGGAGCCAGTACACCTCTGGCTGTCGATCACAGCCAATCAGGCAATATTGATAAGTTCTCGTCAGGCTCAATAGTAACCAACGATAACAGTCGGTTGTGGCAAATGATCTCCGCTGTTTTGGCGCTAGCCTGGGCGATCACTTTATTACTATGGTGGCGCGCGGCAAAACCGGCAATGCCATCGTTAACATCAACCGCGAAAAGTCATGATTTTTTGTCAGAACACAAGGCCTTCTCAATCCTAAGCTCGGCCTGTAAGGCCAACGACATCAATCTAGCGCGAACAGCATGTATTGAATGGGCAAAACTCTATTGGCCCAAGCATAGTGTCAATAATCTACATGACGTTCAACGCTACGGTGACGACGAGGAACTCAACAAGGAATTAGTCCAATTGGATAGCACACTGTACGGAATTGAACATAAGCGGCAAAACTGGAATGGTGAAAATCTATTAACGGTGATAAAACGAATTCGGCAAAATCGCTCTAAAAAAACTTCAGGAAACAAACAAACATTACCTCCCCTGTATTCAAACTAGCCAGTGAAGCAGGTCTACGCCGCCGTGTGTAAGCCGCACTCCCGACCATCTTCAACTTTGGTCGGGTCGAAATAGTGCTTACAGCTCGGCAATTCATTTATCACCATGTAGTCTGCGACCTGTTCCTCCGTCCAGTAGAAAAACGGGGCTACTTTCAAGATACCTCGGTTGTCGATCGACAATATATCCAAGCTTTTTCGAAACTCTGTTTCCTCTCGACGAATCCCGCTAACCCACACTTCTGGCTGTAAATCATCGAGCGCTTTCTGAAAGGGCTCCAATTTAACCTGACGGGTAAATTCTTCGTGAACATCAGGGTCGTCGTCCGGATGTGGTATTCCGCCCATGATGGCACTACGTCGCTCAGCGGTCCATTGGGGGATATAGATTTTCATGTTTGGCTTCAATTTTTCCATGATGACTTCTGCAGCACGATAGGTATCAGGAACGTTATAACCACTATCAACCCACACCACAGGAATTGTCGCATCTGCTTCGGTGATAACATGTAACATCGCTGCAGCATTGGGAGCAAAACTGGTTGTTGCAATAACAGACTTACCCAATGTGGTTGCCCAACGAGCTATCTCCACCGGTGAGTAGTTTCTTAGTTGCTGGTTAAGCGTGACCAAATCCATTTTTTCTGTTTCCGTAACCATAATAAAATCGCTATCGCTATCTATCGCTATCTATTGCTATCTTGCGCCGTGCGGGACGCGACTATAAAATAGAAATTCAATAAAATCAATAAAATCAAATACTTATAATAACAACATCTAAGCTTATAACGAAGGGCACGTCGAGGATATGCGCGATTTTATACTGAGGCACAGAGGAGTATCCCCACAGGGATCACACGGTGTGCCGCACAGGCTTTCGTACAGCGTACTAATAATGCGGAGGTCGTTCGTCTAGGCCATCTTTGCCCATATCACTGCTAATCTCATCCAGCTGTGACTTCTGGCTATTACACAATTCATGTAAGTTCTCAATCTGCTGCTGTTGGCGAGTAACGACATCGTTTAATGCCTGCACTGTATCTTCTTGAAATGCTAGCTGCGTCTGCAAGTCAATAAGTTGTTGTCTGATCGTTTCCAGCTCTTCAGTCACTGTTTTTCCCTTAATGTTTAATTGCCGAACACCATCGGCCACCAATGCATTATAATGAATCCACTCCCCCATCACCTATAGATAATTTTACAGAGTTTCTCTATGAATCGAGTTGTCTACTCTACTGACCAGGGTCGCCATTGCGCTAATTGCAGTAAACCGATTCAACAATGCCTGTGCAAGCAAAAAACACCGCCTAAAGGCGACGGAATTGTGCGTCTATCGCGAGAAACCAAGGGCCGTAAAGGAAAGGGGGTCACCCTGATTACCGGCCTTCCACTGCCTGATACGGAGTTAAAAATTTTAGCAAAGACGTTGAAACAACACTGTGGTACCGGCGGCTCCATTAAAAACGGTATCATTGAAATACAAGGAGATCAGCGAAACATTCTACAACTTGCCTTGCAGGCCAAGGGCTATCAGGTCAAACTCAGCGGTGGCTAGAACACCTGAATAACTAGCATTAACCTCTAACAGAAAAGTAGTTTTTCATATGGATAATCCCGGCGCACTGGAAACTGTATTCATCTTTATCTTCGGAACAGCTTTCGGCGCTGTTGCCGTTTATCTGCACATGAAAGAAAAGCTGCAAAAATTAAACAATCATACCGCTCTTCGTCGCATCAACATGCTCGAACAAGTTGCCCAGCATGCGGGCAAAGTCAGCCATGTTTTTAGCAGGTACGCAAGCTTGGTCACAGAAATTGGCACAACCGTCGATCGAATGTCCGCCAGCCAGAAAAAAGAACTGGACGAATTAAGCACTCAATTAGTCGAAGTCTATGAAGAAGTAGCGATTGCAGAATCGAAACTTCTACTATTGGGCGAACGAAAACTTGAAAAAGCACTCAAGCTGTACACGACAAAAATGGCCCAATTTCGAAAGCAGATATACCCAGGACGCTACAGCAGTATTGAGGAGGCCAATCGAATAAAAAAGGAAATTTCTCAGATGCGCGAGCAATTTTACGACGTTCTCAGCCACCGTTATGATCAAAAAACAGGATAGACATCACGCATCACCAGAACTAGCTACAAATCAACTTTTGACGATAAAAGCCCGATGGACAGACCTTGGAATCGACTTGCATAATAACGATATCAACCTGGTTTGACGGTTTCTGCTTCGACCACCCAGTCTTTGCTATCAACATTCCACGTTCTCGCCCAATAAAGAAATGGGGTGTCCGTTAAGGCAATGATCAATTTAAAGACATACTTAGCCAAAGCCAGCTGCATGGCTGTTGCGAAATCAACCACGCCCCACCATACGACGATACCGTAGATAACGGTATCAATAGCTTGCGATATCATCGTAGAGAGATTGTTACGCAGCCACAAATGACGCCCTCCTGTTCTTTCTTTAATATAATGAAAAATCCAAACATCAAGGCGTTGGCTGATGAAATAGGCAAGTAGCGAACCGAGAATAAAGCGTGGGGTAAAATCAAACAGCGTCCGGGTAGCCTCGTGTATGCTATGAGCAAACACAGCAGTCTTGGGATTGTTCGACGGGAGATACATCAAGCTCATACTGATCATAACGATAATAATAATACTGACAACAAACCCGACCATTACCGCTCGATTAGCTTCCCTTCTACCGTATCGTTCACTTAACAAATCTGTGGAAAAATAAATACTGGAATACAAGATCACGCCCATGCTGGTTTGCAGTCCAAAAATTTCCGTCAATTTCGGACCCTGCAAATTAGCCAGTAGCAAGCTGATAACAATACTGGCATACAGGCCTTGACGCCCGAACAGGCGATACAATAACACCGCAAAACCCAAGTCTATTGCGATGGTCGCAAACCAGAGCAGCTCCTGTTGGCTCGAAAAATAGTAGGCAAAAAAATCAGTCAGCACAATAAACGCCGCTCATTCTATGATTAAAACTGATCATCGCGCAGCGCCATGGTTACATCGCATCCTGATAGTACGGCCTTAGCATAGGCACTGGCACGAGGCATGATTTGCTCCCCGTAGAACCGAGCAGTAATCACTTTTGCACTGTAGAACGGCTCGTCCTCCTTCATTTTTTCTTTCGCTATGAGGCTCGATTTCGCCAGCAACCAGCCACCCAACACAGTACCTGCTGCCATCAAAAAATTGACGGCTACGGCTCCGGGTAACTGCTGATTATTTTCCGACTGCGGCAATAACCAATCGGCTAATTCTTCCAAACTCTTGGCTCCCTCGGTAAGTGATGTTGCGACTACCGACAGGTCGTCGCCGCCGGCACTTAGCGCATCACAGGTCGCTCGAATCTCTTCAATTAGCCGGCCAAACTCCCGACCTCCGTCGCGCATTAATTTTCGTCCGACAAAATCATTGGCCTGAATACCCGTAGTACCTTCGTAGATAGTCGTTATTCGGGCATCGCGCATAAATTGAGCGGCCCCAGTCTCTTCAATAAAGCCCATACCACCATGGACCTGCAATCCCAATGAACTCACTTCCTGGGAAACTTCGGTCGACCAACCTTTTGCAATTGGCGTTAATAATTCGCCTCGAAAACTGGCAAGCGTTCGAGCCTGCTCATCGACAGCATGATGAGCATTGTCAAAGGCTGACGAGGTGACGTAGCACAGCGCCCGTGATGCCTCTGTGAGTGATCGCATAACCATCAACATTCTGCGCACGTCCGGATGACGAATGATTGAACCTTTTTCACGATCACCTGGAGCCCGCCCCTGCACTCGGTCTTTAGCGTAAGCAACAGCTTGCTGATAGGAGCGATCAGAAACAGCCACCCCTTGCCCGCCAACATTCAAGCGCGCATGGTTCATCATGGTAAACATGTAGGCCAGACCTTTATTTTCCTCTCCAATCAAATGGCCAATGGCCCCCTCTTTTTCACCAAAGCTCATGACACAAGTTGGACTTCCGTGAATACCCATTTTATGCTCGACTGAAACCGCATACACATCATTACGATCGCCAATTGATCCATCGTCATTCACTAAAAACTTAGGCACCACAAACAATGAAATACCCTTAACTCCTTCCGGAGCGTTGGGTGTTCTAGCCAATACCAAGTGCACGACATTGTCGGTCATTTGGTGGTCACCCCAGGTAATAACAATCTTGGTGCCACTGATCCTGTAGTAGTCGTTTTCTGGCACCGCCCGGGATCGGATAACGGCAAGGTCAGAACCAGCCTGATATTCAGTAAGATTCATAGCCCCCGTCCATTCTCCTGACACCATTTTTTCAAGATAAGTATCCTTAAGCGCCTCGCTGGCATGAGTCTCAATGGCATTAATAGCCCCCTGACTCAACATAGGACACAAACCAAAACTCATATTGGACGCCGACCACATTTCCATGGCGGCCAAACCCACACTTTCCGGCAAGCCCATACCGCCGTACTCCGGGTTGCAAGGTAACGCCGCCCATCCACTCTCAACAAACTGCTGGTAAGCTTGTGAAAAACCAGCTGTTTCGTGAACCGCATTGTCGATGCATTGAGCCCCGTTTAAATCACCCGCTGTGTTAAGTGGTGCCAGTACTCCTGCAGCAAATTTTCCCGCCTCTTCAAGCACCATGTCGACAAGTTCAGGGTTGGTATCTTCAAACCGCGGCAACTGACATACTTCGGGCAAGTCGGCTAATTCATTAAGTACAAAGTTCATATCTTTAACCGGGGCGGAATATTCAAACATCGTTATTTTCTCCATAAGCCAACGTTATCGACGGCTAACAAATGAAAGCGGGGGCGGGGACAGCACGCAGGACCACGTCCTGCTGTGCTGTCATTCGAGAACTAAAATCTACCTAATTATGTGGGAAAAACGTAATCTTTATACGCTTCCCGCAGATCTTTTTTACTCAGCTTACCGGTAGCTGTATGTGGAAGCTCATCGACAAACAGACAGTCATCGGGAGTCCACCAAGTTGCTACCTTGCCCTTAAACCAAGCTAACATTTCTTCTCGGCTAAGTTCGGCACCGTCCTTTTTAATAACCAACAACAATGGTTGTTCTGTCCATTTTTCATGGTACAAACCAATGACAGCAGCTTCTTCCACAGCAGGGTGATCTACGGCCGAATTTTCGAGGTCAATAGAACTAATCCACTCTCCACCCGACTTGATGACATCTTTACTTCGATCCGTAATCTGCATAAAGCCATTTGCATCGATCGTAGACACATCACCGGTATCGAACCAGCCCTCAGCATCGTGAGAATTACTGTCATCGACTTTAAAATAGCTACTGCAAACCCATGGGCCACGGACTTTAAGCTCCCCAAAAGCGACGCCATCCCAAGGTAGTTCCTTATTGTCTTCGTCGACAATTTTCATCTCGACACCGTACAAACCTCGTCCTGCCTTTACCCGCATACGGGCAAATTCTTCTTCGCCGAGAGCATCCCTATCCAGTTTAGGGTTGTAAGTCCCCAGCGGGCTCATTTCTGTCATACCCCAGCCGACATGTGTGTATACACCGTATTTATCAAAGGTTTCCATGATAGAAACCGGGCATGCAGCCCCCCCGACAATAACCCGATCCAGCGGATCAATTCGTTTGCCCGTCTTCTCTAAGTAATTTTGCAGAGCGAGCCACACCGTCGGCACACCGGCAGAAAAAGTCACTTTCTCTTCGTTAATCAGCTCTGTTAATACTTCACCATCAGCCATCTTCGAGCCGGGAAATACCAACTTGGTACCGATCATTGCCGCACTGTACGGTACACCCCATGCGTTAACATGGAACATAGGTACGATAGGCAATATAACATCGTTGTTATTAAGACCCATTACATCAGGCAAACTGCCGCCCATACAATGCAACACAGTAGAGCGGTGGTTATAGAGAACACCTTTGGGGTTACCGGTAGTTCCGGAGGTATAACAAAGCGATGAGGCCTCCTGCTCGTTAATCTCAGGCCAATCAAAGCTGTCATTTTCTGCGGTCAACAAAGTCTCATAGCAATAGACGTTGTCCATCGATGTTTCAGGCATACAGTCCTGAGAGGTCAAGACAATAATACCTTTCACCGTGGGCATATGGGCCTGCAACTGCTCCAACAAGGGTAGGAATAGAACATCGGTGTAAATGAAGCTATCTTCTGCATGGTTGACAATGTATTCAACTTGCTCGGGAAATAAGCGAGGGTTAATCGTATGGCATACCATTCCTGAGCAGCTGACCGCGTAATACAGCTCAAAATGACGATAGTCATTCCATGCTAGCGTCGCAATCCGATCTTCTGGTTTGGCACCCAACCGATGCAAACTATTCGCCAATTTACGCACTCGCGTAAATGCATCTGTGTAAGTATAGCGATGCCGTGGATTATCACTGGTCACTGACACTATCTCAGTATCGCCATGAAATTTTTCCGCGTGTTTCATCACAGAAGTGATCGTTAATGGTGAATCCATCATCAAACCGTGCATAGAAAACCCCTCTCTATCTTGTATATTTTGCCCGTCGCCCGGAAACCGATAGGTACTATTATAATAAATTATCCAATTCGACCTAATATTATACGCAATCCTTTTTCACCTGTATTGTCTTTTGCACATTTACCTATAGACCACCAAATCAGAGAATAACGTGCCCTTTACTACACATCGACTAGAGAATAATCCACAATAGCGTTACTAGTTAAGCCCATGATTAAAAAGGTCTTAAATTATTACTACTATGGATAAATCCCAACCTGCCCCCCACACCAAACAGTTACTACTCATTGGTGGTGGCCACAGCCACTTATCTGTCATTAAGCAACTGGGGATGCAACCTATCGCCGGTTTGCAGGTGACTGTCATCAGCAAAGATATCCATACACCCTACTCGGGTATGGTGCCCGGGATGATTGCAGGTCACTACACTCACAATGACGCCCATATTGACTTGCGTAAACTCTGTGAAGTGTCGGGAATCAGCTTGATTCATGACCAGGTGACAGGAATTGACCCCGAGCAACAGCGGGTTTTTTGTGCACAGCGGCCATCACTGCCATATCACTGGCTTTCGATTAATATAGGCTCGCAACCTGCGTTAAAAAATATCTCAGGGGCAGAAAGTACAGGGACGGCTGTAAAACCTATATCCACCTTTATTAGCCATTGGCAGACTGTATTAGAAACCTGCAGGATTAACCCCCAGCCTAGGACTATCGCGATCGTCGGTGGCGGTGCAGCAAGTGTTGAAGTGGCTCTGGCGTGTCAGTTTCAGGCGCAAAAAGAACTGGGTGTTAACTCAAAACTATTGCAGTTTTCTCTCTTTAGCGGCAGCACTCATCTACTGCCCAGCCACAACCGGCGAGTTCAACGCTATATGGCCAAAATGCTGATCGACCGGGGCATCGAGTTGTTTCTGGGCCATACTGTTCAAGGCACCCTCAGCGCCGGCAATCAACAGCAACTTAATTTTAGCAATCAAAAATCCAGCCTTGTTGACGACGTTATTTGGGCGATTCACGCCGGTAGTCCTGACTGGCCACGACAGGCCGGACTCGATTGCGACGACAATGGCTTCATTTCTGTCAACCAGTTTTTGCAAAGTACATCCCATGACACCATTTTCGCGGCCGGAGATATCGCCCACTTCAGCCCTCAACCGCTGGCCAAAAGCGGTGTATATGCGGTGCGAGCAGGCAGGTATTTAGCGGACAACTTGCGCGCAGTAATTAGCGGCAAACGTCTCAAACCCTATAAGCCACAGAAATCCTTCCTAAGTATTTTAATGACGGGAAACAAACAGGCAATCGCCTCTAAATCAGGGTTCAGCATTGCCGGAGCGTGGGTTTGGCGATGGAAAGATTTCATCGACCGCGGGTTTATGGACAAATTTCGGGTACCCTCTGTTAGTCACAGCAGCGGCAAAGTAGTAGTCGACGACTTCATGCGATGTGGTGGCTGTGGTGCAAAAATTGGAAACAGCATACTCAGTCGGGTATTAGCAAAACTGGATCCGATCGAAAACAATGATATTGAAATTGGCCTTAACAGCCCCGACGACGCGGCGGTTATTAACCCACCTGCGGGTAAGCAATGGCTGCAAACAGTCGATTATTTCCGTGCTTTTATTGACGACCCGTACCTGCTCGGACGCATTGCAACGAATCATTGTCTAAGTGATATATACGCGATGGGAGGAGCGCCGCACTCTGCACTGGCTATTGTCACAGTGCCATACGCCTCTGGGGAAGTGATTGAAAACACCTTGCTGCAACTGATGAGCGGCGCTGTCGATAGCCTGAATGAACAACAGACGAGTCTGATCGGAGGTCACAGTAGCGAGGGCGCCGAGCTGGGGTTTGGCCTTTCCGTCAACGGCACAATAAACAAAAACACCCTACTGACTAAGAGTAACGTGCATAATGGCCAAGTATTAGTGCTAACTAAGCCGCTGGGGACCGGCACTCTATTTGCCGCCAATATGCGAGGCCAAGCACAGGGCAACTGGATTGAAAACGCACTGAAACACATGTTGATCAGCAACAGACAAGCCGCTTCAATCATTCACCAACACGGGGCCACTGCCTGTACGGACATTACCGGTTTCGGGTTATTGGGTCACTTATTAGAAATGCTCAATGCCGCGACTCACTGCTCAGCGCAGATCGTCATGGACAAACTACCCATTTTGACCGGTGCCGATATAACGGCTAAAGCGGGCTGGCTCAGCAGTCTTCACCCAGAAAACAGTCATGCGGATCAACAACTTCGCAATATTGAAGAATTTAGCCAACACCCCTATTATCCTTTGCTGTTTGACCCGCAAACGGCTGGCGGACTGCTGGCCACACTACCGGCTGATCAAATAGACCCCTGTCTGGACGCTCTTCACCGTAGCGACTGCCCCGACGCGCGGGTAATTGGCTCGATCTGTATGTCGGAGACTAGCCCTCAAGTTATCATGCAATAACAACAGATATTAAAGCATTTATAAGCAATTTTAATAATGCTTACA
>CAYNZI010000039.1:0-11001 GCA_964401565.1 uncultured Spongiibacteraceae bacterium | reverse complement strand
CTAGCGAAGCTGAAGTTAGGCAAGCGGAGCGCCGTGTTGAGCTGAGTCAGGACCAAGTCAATTACACCAAACTGCGAGTGCCAGCCGATGGCTGTGCGATTACTGAGGCAACGGCTACAGAAAATGAAAACGTTGCCGCCGGCCAAGCGGTTGCTATCATCAGTTGCGGCACTATTATGGAGGTCGTGGGAGTCATACCTGAATCCGTCGTTGGTAGAGTTGCAATAGGCCAAGACGTTGAAGTCCTATTTAACGCCATCCAAGATACAACCTTCAATGCAGAAATAACCGAAATCGGCATCAGCTCTTCTGCCAATGGTGTTTACCTCATCACTGCTAGAATCAACGAAAGCCATACACAACTTAGGCCCGGCATGGCCGTGGAGCTAGTGCTTTCACGGAAATTTGACGATTCAAATAGACACGTGTGGGTACCCATGGTTGCCGTGGGTGAAGAGAACAAGCAACGCTTTGTCATGGTCTACGAGCCCATTGACAAGCTAACGGGCACCGTCAAAAAAGTCGCCATTGAAACTGACCGTTATGTGTATGGCTCAATGGAGATCACCCGGGGCTTGTCAGAAAACCAACGGGTAATCACCGCAGGTCTGTCGCAAATACAAGATGGCTTGACCGTCAAACTTCTCAGTCAAGACCAATAAGACGGACTCACAATGAACCTCACCGCCTTCGCCCTAAAAAATAGACAATTCACCCTGCTGGCGATTGTCGCCATGTTTCTTGCAGGAGTATTCTCTTATACGGTCATACCTCAGGCTCAGGATCCTGGCTTTCCTATTCGTTCTGCCCAGGTTACCACTCATTTTCCTGGCGCCTCTCCGCAACGGGTAGAGGAGCTGGTCACCGATCGAATCGAAAAAGCGATTCAGGAAATGCCCGAACTTGACAGCGTTAACAGTCAGTCCAAAGCCGGCGTGTCAATTATTACCGTCGACATCAAAGACAGCTATAAAGAATTGCGCCCCGTTTGGGACAACCTACGGCGCAAGGTCGAGGGTGTGCAGAGCAGTTTACCGGAAGACGTTCAGCCGTCTATCATCAATGACGAATTTGGTGACGTCTACGGTATTGTTATTTCACTAGTAGCCGATGGCTTTAGTTACGCTGAATTGAAAGAAGTTGCTGATGAAGTCAGGGATGAGTTACTTCGCCTGCCACTGGCAGCAAAGGTTGACATTTATGGTGCCCAACAGGAACAGGTTTTCTTAGAATACAACAACAGCCAACTCAACAAACTAGGTTTGTCACCCGCCTACCTGGCAGATTTTCTCGCCAATAAAAATATTATCCTATCCGGCGGTGAATTTCGTACCGAACACGAAATTATCAATATTGAACCCAGTGGTAATCTTGAATCGATAGCGGCCCTTCGTCGCACTTATGTGCCACTACCCGGTACACACGAAGTGCTTCCGCTTGGCAATATTGCAACCATTAAGCGAGGATACATCGACCCGCCAAAATCGATAGTTCACTCCAACGGCAAAGAGGCATTAACACTGGCGATCGCCATGATCGATGGCGGCAATATTGTGCAATTAGGTGAGCAGGCAACAACGCTGCTTAACGACTTGCAAGAAGTTTACCCCTGGGGCGTGAGTTTTGACATTGTGGCTTTTCAGCCCGAGCTAGTAAAGAAAACCGTTAGCACCTTTATGGATAACCTTTTGCAAGCCATTTTGGTTGTCAGCGCGGTTATGTTACTCACTTTGGGCTTGCGCACAGGCCTCGTTGTCGCCAGTTTAATCCCCATCACCATCGCCACCAGTGTTGCCGTTATGTACAAGCTCAATATTGGTTTGGACCAGGTATCATTAGCGGCGTTGATGATCGCCTTGGGCATGTTAGTCGACAACTCGATTGTGATGGCCGAAAGTATTATGACGCGAATGGAGGATGGGGAAAGCCCCACCGATGCCGCTCTCAATGCTGCAGGTGAATTGAAAATCCCCCTGCTCATTTCCTCATTAACTACGGCGGCCGCTTTCCTACCTATCTACCTCGCAGAGTCGACAACCGGCGAGTACACCGCCCCTATTTTTGAAGTTGTCACCATTACATTACTCGCTTCCTGGGTATTTTCTTTAACTATGATTCCCCTGCTCTGTGTGTTGTTTATCAAAGTTAAACCCAAACAGCAGCAACAATCAGGTGGACTCATGAACACCATTGAGCGTCGCTACCGGAAGCTTCTTGTAGGACTATTACAGTTTCGCTATATCAGTATGGCGAGCATCATTGCGGTCTTTTTCCTGGCGCTGCACAGTTTTAGTTATATCCCGATCATCTTCTTCCCTCCCTCTGAAGACCCCACCTTCAAAATGGACATTGAGTTGCCCATCGGTACCCCTATAGATCGTACTGAAGCGGTGATTGCTGACATTGAAGTCTTTCTACAAACGCTGCGGGTTGATGCTCAAGCAGAAGACGCTGTTGATGGTCTAACCAGCTGGAATGTTTTTATCGGTAATGGCGGGCCACGTTACGTGTTATCACACACATCAAACCCTGCCAGCCCTAACTACGCATTTTTTATACTCAATACCAGCAGCGGACTGGTCATCGATGAGCTGATAACAACGCTGGATGATTATTTATTTGAACATCATCCTGATGCCAATTTTACAATCCGCAAACTCGCCAACGGTGCAGCAATCAGCAACCCGATAGAAGTGCGTGTCTCTGGGCGTGATCAGGAACAACTGTATAAACTGGCCAGTAGTATCAAACAACAGCTTGCTGAAACTAATGGCGTAAAAGGCATTACCGATGACTGGGGCCGACAAACCAAAAAACTGATCGTTGATATTGATGAAGCCCAGGCTCAGCGTCTCGGTGTTAGCAACGCTGACATTGCTCGCACTCTGCAAGCCAGTACCAGTGGATTGCAAATTGCTGAATACCGGGAAGGTGAAGATATCATCCCCATTATCATGACGGCGGAAACACAGCGCCAAAATAAGCTGGAACTGCCGACCAGTGTGAATATTCTGACCGATGAGCAAGAATCACACCCAATGGCACAAATCGTAAATACATCCATCGAATGGCAACCCGCGATTATTTATCGCCGTGACCGCATGAAAACGATCACCATCGCCGCTAGCCTTGAAGCCGGCGTTACTGCCGCCGAAATCAACCGACTGTTAACCCCATGGCTAACAGAGCAACAAAGTACCTGGCCTTCGGGCTACCGGTGGGAGCTCGGCGGCGAAGCTGAAACTTCCGGTGAAGCTAATGCCTCGATTTTTGAGCAACTACCGGTGGCTGTGGTTATTATCGTTCTGTTATTAATGGGGCAATTTAACTGCATACGCAAAACCAGCATTATTCTGCTGACCATCCCGCTGGGTTTGATTGGCGTTGCCTTTGGGCTGAACATCGCAGGGTCTTACATGGGCTTTATGACGCTGCTAGGTATCATTTCTCTCGCGGGTATTGTTATTAATAATGCGATTGTTTTGATCGACCGTATTCAAATAGAACAAGATGAAACTGGCCTCGCCCCTTATGAAGCCATTTGTACCGCCGCCGAAAAACGTTTGCTCCCTATCTTGCTCACCACAATGACCACGGTTGTGGGCATGATTCCGCTGTGGATGGGTGGCGGTGTCATGTGGGAGCCCATGGCCGTCGCCATTATTTTTGGGCTAATGGGAGCAACCGTTCTTACTTTAGGGGTTGTACCGGTGTTGTATGCGATTTTCTTTCAGGTTAAGGCCCGCTAGGCGCATAGGTTTTTGACCCTGTGCGTAAATTATTAACCATCACTTATCAAGTTCAAATAGTCGGGCGTACAGAAGGCTGGAACCGAGTTGGACTACAGCCAATCATTCAGTAAAATTCCAACGCCAAATCTCTCAGTGCTGACATCATGATCGATTAGACTTTCACCAAAACCATTATAATATTGCACATAGCCTTTGAAGCGGTCTGTCAACGGGAAGGTCCAATCCAGCTGTACGGAGCCTTTGTTATCGCTGCGTAAATTATTTGTCAGGGTCATTCCCAGAGTTTGTTGATCTAGTTTGTACAGAATCTTGATGTCGCCATAGCCCATGTATTCAGCGATATCAGGATTGTCGTCATTTTCAGCGGCTTCGGGAATACGATACCAAGCACGACCAATCATTACCAAGTTACCTCGTTCCAGTGTGGCGCCAGCCACTATTCGATTCCAGCTACGAGAGAGTACTTCGCTGCGGCCATTGGATTCATGAGTAAAGCCCAAACGCAGCGTTCTATTTTTGAACCCCAGTATTTCAAAGTCGGTATCCCAGCGTAGAAAAATCTCCGGTTCGTAATTGGTTTCCCGAAAGGGGGCTGATTCATCATCGTTATACAATTGCCACCAGGATTGCTGACTGTAGGCTCCCCACAACTCTGCACCCAACAAATCTTCCATGATACGTGCTTTAAAACTGATCTGGAATTTGACTTCGGCATCATTCATTTCGGCGTTGGGGTAAATTGACGTCCAGGGCTCTTCGTTGGTTTTAGTGTTATAGGTAGCAAATAATAAATAGTTGGGTCGATGGGGAGTCAGCATAAAAGGATTAGCTTCAGAATGATCCTCCGAGGCCAAGCGGTAAGTCACAGCATCTTCGCCGCTAGGTGTAGAGATCTCGCTGGCTGCTATTTCTTGTTCATCTAAGATCACGCTCTCCCCTAGCTGTTGACGACAAAAGCTATGAACCTCGCTGACAGGGCTATTGTCGGCAGCCTGTTGCAGACGTAACAATAGACATTCATCCATGGTCTCAGCTAGTGAGCCAGCACTCATTAAAGTAACGAGCGTAAAAAACCCAATTTTCCTAAACATTCTTTATCCTTGTTGACTCTATCGGCGTGAAAACCAACTGCAGAAAATTCATTTATTGTAGCTGTTCTATTTAACGTTAACTTATCCGAGGGCGCCCTAAGCATAGACTACCATGTGCTCTACGGATTTTGTTCTTTTGAGACGGCAGGCGAACATTGAGCTCACGCATTATTGTGACTTTTTTTAATAAAAAAATAACTCAACGCTAATGCAACAATAATGCAAGCAAGGCCGATAACGGCCAGGGGATCGTAAGCATTCAAATCAAGCAGGATGACTTTACGAGAAACCGCAATCATCGCAACCAATAATACAATTTCTGCATGGACAACATTTTTCGTAAGATACATCTCAATCGTTTCAAGCAGTTCAATACCTATCAGAACCAAGAAGAAGAAGCTGAATAATTCTAGTAATTCATCGACCTCGAGAAACATATTTCCACGAAGTGGATCAACCAACTCCTGAAATATTATAATTGCCAGCTCAACCGTCGACAGCCCCACAACTAATGTCATCAGCAATAGCAAACTGATCGTGATGATTTTCTTAGCACCACTTACTGTTGACAAAAAAATTCCGCTTTTCATAATTTCATTCGCCAATTTGTTTTAATATAGACAGGGAAATAGAGCGTTACGCCTTGTCATCGTCAGGCGTAACGGGTCTGTATAATAGCAAGATAAATTGAAGCCTCAGTGGATATAGGCCGATAGTTACTGGTCGAACATTCAGGGTTTCAACCTGAGGCCCTTTCGTTCCGAACGAAGTGCGCTGCCAGACTGTACCAAACGCGCATTTGTTAATCTGTAAACGGTCAATAAACGATCAATAAACGCCGGATATTTGAGCGAGTTTAAGACTGACGAGACTCAGCCCAGTAACAATCACTATCAATATAATCAGCAAACGAAAAGGGCGAAAGGGTTTGCGTTCGGTTGAGTTCACGCCTGTTTCCAGGAATGCATCAACTTTGGCTTGATCTTCGGGGTAGAGTTTATTTTCTTTAGTCATGCGATATACCTAAACTGATACGAACACCTAGCGCAATTATCGCAAAAGTCAGAGGCGCTGGCGAGCGGGAACGAAAAGAATTCTTAAACGAGTTGATCCAGAACATGACCAACTGCTGAATTGCGCTGAATGTGGTCTGATGTAATTAGCTGTTCACTCAGTTGAGCGCGTCGAAGCGAGGCCGCTTGGGTTTCAGCTAATTGCTGCTCTTTGCTCGTCTGATAATCCGGAGAGGCGGTTTCCAGAGTACTGGCATCGTGCTTATCAGCGGAGTCCTTATCGCCCTGATCAGCCAAAGTTTCTGCTTCAGGTTGCGATTCTTCCGCTGCCAGTACCGCCAGACCGATACGCGCCTGCGTTGCAACTACTGTCGCAGCGGCGGCAACACGGCGATCCTGGGCTGAGGGGTCTGCGGGAGCAAGGGCGGCGCGGCGAACCTGTTCAGCTGCGACCAGTGTCTCCCGTGGATCACCACCCCCTGAAGATAACGAAATTGGAACTTCACCACCGACGGCATAATTAACGCCATCAGGACCGCGCTGGAAACTGTAGCTGGGAGAGCCCGCATATTGGCCGCCCACCGCCGCATGAGCGTGTTCATGCGCCCTGACCTCTCGGTCTCGTGACGCGAGCTTTCCGATAACTCGACGATCATTTTGTCGCTGTAGGTCAATGGCCTTCTCGTCAACCGAAGATGATGCTTCGCTTGCGTCGGCAGACTTTTCATCGCGGTTTGCTACAGGAAGATTGTTCTCGGGTTCGTCGACAGGAGAGAACTTCGTGTTCTCGGACTCAATATTGTCTAAACCCGATACTGCTGATCCAGTGGCGTCTTTCTCCGCTGAGACCAACAAGGGGACAGAACTAGCGTAAATCGATGTATTAGTCCCTAGAGGGTTCATTGGGCCTATTCCAGACGCTGTCGGAGATTTAAATTGACCTAGCTTGTGTGGAAACAATCACGCTAAAAACACAGCGCTTGTTGTCAGGCGTTGACATCAAGCAAGGTACCGAGAACTTCGTCTGCCGTCTTAATCACCGTAGCCGATGCCTGTACTTGTCTTTCGCTTAACTTCAGCTCAACCGCCGCTGCAGTGATATCCGCAGCCGAATCTTTATTCTCAGTACTGGTAGCTGTCGTCGTTGCCCTGCTGATGTCTTCAGCGGCCTGACGCGCACTATTTAAGCCATTTTGAAGACCTTGCAGTCCCACCGATAAAACTGAATCAACCACAGCGCTAACCTCCTGATTTTCAGCAGTTTTCTACTGAATGTGAACGTTCACCCGCCCGTACTTGCCAGCCGAACACACCGTAACAAACCTTTCACTATGGTTATTATTTAAGCAAATATTGGCGCTAAAATCCATGTCCAATTGATCAAAGTGGAATTATTACCCAAGATTAACCTCGAGTCACTCGCTAGCTGATAATCGTTCCCAGCTTCATATAGCGACTCTTACCAGCACCACTCTCCGTTCCCGCAATAAAGAATTGATTCCTTGCCATTCACATTCCTATTAGCTTATTGACAATCAGCGCTACCCGCGAGCAACCGCATTGTAAAAGAACTTCCCATTTTCTTCCTGCTGGAGACGGTCACGCAACTGCTTTTCTTCGCCTTTATCACAGCGGTCAGCTTCAATCGTTTCGGCATTGATACCTAAACGTTGAAACAAGCGCAGGTCTTTACCCATTTCCGGATTGGCGGTAGTGAGCAGCTTATCGCCGCCAAAAATTGAATTAGCACCAGCAAGAAATGCCAGTGAATGCATTTCGTCGTTCATAGACTCTCGCCCGGCAGATAACCGCACATACGATTCAGGCATTAATATTCGCGCTGCGGCGATTGTCCGAATAAAATCTAATGGATCGAGGTCCGCTTCATTAGCCAGAGGCGTACCCTCCACACGAATCAACATATTAATCGGCACACTTTCGGGATGTTGCGGCAGGTTCGCCAACTGAATCAATAGACCCGCGCGGTCCTTCGCACTTTCGCCCATTCCGACAATACCACCACTGCAAACTTTTATCCCTGCGTCACGAACGCTAGCCAGAGTATCGAGTCGATCTGAATATGTTCTGGTAGTAATAATCTCGCCATAATATTCAGGTGACGTATCCAAATTGTGGTTGTAGTAATCCAATCCCGCCTGAGATAATTCACCCGCCTGATCAGAAGTCAACATACCTAATGTCATACAGGACTCCATTCCCAGCTCCTTCACCCCCTTCACCATTGCTGTCACGTAGGGCATATCTCTCTTCTTGGGTGAGCGCCACGCAGCCCCCATGCAAAATCGGGTAGCACCGCTTGCTTTTGCCTGTCGCGCCTCCTCGATCACTTTTCCCACTTCCATCAATTTCTCACTTTCCAGTCCAGTGTCATAGCGAATACTTTGAGGACAGTATTTGCAATCCTCCGGACAAGCACCTGTTTTGATCGATAGCAAAGTACTCACCTGTACCGTGTTAGGCTCAAAATATTGACGATGGACAGTCTGGGCCCTGAATAACAAGTCGTTAAAGGGTAAATCAAACAGTGCCTGTACTTCTTTATGGGTCCAGTCGTGACGGATTGAGAGGGTGTTTGTAGTCATATTTTCATCCAGGAACGGGGTGCATCGGCGACAATAAATGCGGAAACTGATCGCTTAACAAGGAGCATTACGCCCCCTGCCGTGCTGGTACTTCCACAAAAGTTGTCATAAAGTGGCAATCAATGATAAGGATTATCGCCTAACTGTCAACCAACAAGGATGATCATGGTTAACGAATTTCACAACTCATGGGTAAAACATTGAGTCGATTAACGGTATTGCAGGGTATTGTTGGCCAGTGCATTCTCTGCGCGGGCCCAGGCCAGAAAGGTTTGGATCTGTGCTCGCGGTGCGAACTCGAACTGCCTGTGTTAACCCATTGTTGTCAGCAATGTGCCTTACCGCTACAAGAACATGCGGCCTACTGCGGCCAGTGTCTCCTCTGCCCGCCCCCTTACCAACACGTTGAATCTCCCTGGTTATACCTACCACCTATTGCGCAGTTAATCAGTCGCTTTAAATACAACAGGCAATACAGTGTTGGTAAAATTCTTTCAAAAATGGCAGCTAACAGGTATGTAAGTACTTACATTGATAGAGAGTTGCCGGACTTGATTGTGCCGATCCCATTGCACTGGACCCGACAAATTACTCGAGGATTTAATCAAAGTGAGCATTTGGCTCGCGACTACTCCCGGCGATTAAATATCCCAACGAAGCGATATTTAAAACGCTGCAGACCCACCGCCGCACAACAAACATTAGCGGCCGATCAACGTCGCCGTAATATGAAAGGCGCCTTCCGGGCCAGTGGCGACGTGTCAGGTAAACTAGTAGTAGTGGTTGATGACGTGATGACAACAGGAGCAACAGTCAGCGAAGCGAGCCGCTGTCTACTTGAAGCTGGAGCGAGGGAAATTCATGTCTGGTGTTTAGCGAGGACGGAATAATCGATGGTACTATGGCGGCGCCAACGCTTTAGCCACAACCTGATCGTGCGCCGACAGACGTGATGTTCGTTAATCCCGGAATGAGATATGCCCAAATTTTTCTTCACCCTGTTTTGTTGCTTATGGACAGCCGGATCATTTGCCGCCGTGGGCACGATCGCCACGGCATCAAATTTCAAATGGGCAATGTCTGACCTCATTGAAACCTTTGAGGGCTCTCACCCTCACACGTTACGGCAAGTGAATGCATCCAGTGGTATTCTATTTAACCAAATCACTCTGGGCGCTCCCTTCGATGTCATGCTTTCAGCCAATAGCCGTTACCCACAGCAGCTGGAACAACTCAATCTAGCGCTACCAGAATCACGATTTACCTACGCCGAGGGGAAATTAGTCTTGGTTTTCAGTAACGCTATGCAATCTATCCCCTGTTCTTTCTCCAGCAGCCACCCGTCTGCACCAGGCCGATCATGCTTCACGGCGGCCTTAGCAAACATCCGTCAGCAGCAGAGCAAGGTGGCTATTGCCCACCCGAACATTGCCCCCTACGGAATTGCCGCGCAACAAGCACTGCAACATTTAGGCCTATGGGAGTCGACCAAAAAGCATTTAGTCAGGGGTTCAAATGCGAGCCAAACATATCAATTTGTTGCCACGGGTAATGCGGCAGCTGGCTTTGTGGCCCTGTCTCAAATTTCACTCCCAGAGCAGCAAGGTAGCCGTTCACTGGCATACTGGCCAGTACCTGAAAACTGGTATCAACCAATACGCCAGCAAGCGATCCTGCTACAATCCGGCCAGGAAAATCCAGCAGCCTTATCGTTTTTAACTTTCATGAAAACCGACAAGGCGAAGGCCATTATTCAACGCCACGGTTACACCACACGATAAAACTGTTAACCCGAGATAGACATGCTGTCACCGCAAGACCTTGATGCGATTTTACTGACATTAAAATTAGCCACCGTAACAACAGGGATTCTAATCCTGCTGGGGTCGCCATTGGCCTGGTGGCTGGCCAATACTCGCAGTAAAGTCAAACCTGCTCTTGAAGCTATTGTCGCTCTACCACTGGTCCTTCCTCCGACTGTACTAGGCTTCTATCTCTTGTTAGCGTTTGCCCCAAGTAGCCCACTCGGTCAATTTTGGGTAGATACAACAGGACATTCCCTGGCTTTTAGCTTCAGTGCATTAGTCATAGGCTCCGTACTCTATTCACTGCCCTTTGTTGTACAGCCTCTTCAAGCCAGTTTTGAACAACTGCCAAAATCGCTATTAGAAGCGGCAGCAACCATGGGCGCGAGTCTCAAGGATCAATTTTTTTCTATCATAATGCCACTGAGTAAACGCAGCTTTCTCACCGCTGCCAGTCTCGGTTTTGCACACACGGTAGGAGAGTTCGGGGTCGTGTTGATGATTGGAGGCAATATTCCAGGGGAAACTCAGGTTCTGTCTATCGCTCTTTATGACAAAGTAGAGAACCTGCAATACAGTGACGCTCATTGGCTCGCCGGTGGGTTAGTGGTTTTTTCACTGCTCTTATTAGCAACAATATATCGATTCAATCGACCCATCTCGATAGGGTCAATAAAAGGAGGCCGCCGTTGAGTCTTCTTGTCAGTCTTGAATTACAACGCCAGGCATTTCATTTA
>CAYNZI010000038.1:0-11033 GCA_964401565.1 uncultured Spongiibacteraceae bacterium | reverse complement strand
ATCATTCCCGGCTCCGCCAACCAGAGTGTCTTTACCAGCACCGCCGTAAAGTTGGTCGTTGCCATCGCCCGTATCAATGTAGTCGTTTTCTGAAGTACCACTAATAGAGTCACCACTTGAGGTTCCCGTTAGAATGACCGCGGGCAAGGTCACGTCTATCGATACTGTCGCTATAGAACTGTCTATGCCATCGCTAACGGTATAATCAAATGATGCGGGCCCGCGGTAGTGGGTGTCCGGTGTGAAAGTAATCGTACCCGCTACAGTATCCAATACCGCCGACCCATTGCTAACATTATCCACTGTCGTTATCGATAAGATATCACCATTGGCATCGCTGTCATTTAACAACAAGTCTGCAACGTTGATAGTCAGTGCGGTGTTTTCACTTGTACTTTCAATGTCGTCGCCTGCTATCGGCGTATCATTCTCGGCAACAACAAGACTGCTAAGGTCTAGTGAAACCGCCGCCGTTGAAACATTGCTGCCATTGCCAGTTATGTACTGGAAAGAATAGTCACCGGTATAGCCCGCTGTTGGAGTAAAAGTAACTGTACCTTGAGTGGGATCATAAGTGACTGACCCGCCCACGGCAGGGCCCACCGCGGTCAACGTAGATGCCGAACTCCCCATATTAATATCATTTGCCATCAAATCTGACACTGCCAAGGTCAGCTCGCTTACGTCATCAATAACAATGTGGTCTGAAATAGCCACTAGATCTGTAGCGTTGACACGAGACAAAATATCACCGGATGACCAAACATCGCCGGCGCTAAATTCAATGCGGTCCAGTGCATAGCTCGCTGTTTGGCCGTCATCAGCAAACGAATCTGAAAAGTGATTCAATACCGTAATTTGATCAGCAACATTATTGGCAAAACGAAGAATAAGGTCATCCGAATTTCTAAACAACAGAACATCGCTAACACTGATTTGATCCAGTAAGGATAAAACGCCTACTGAACCCTCTGAGTGAATGGCGTTTATTGTATCTTTGCCGTCACCTAGATCATATTCATACGTATTGAATGAGTAGCTGTTATAACCCTGGTCTATATTGCTGTAGGAGATTGAATTTGACAGTACGGCCACATCAGGAAGGTAGGGGTTTATGTTATTGGCGCCACCCGATGGATAATTTGCATCGCCGCCTTGTAGGTAGTCATCGCCGCGCCCACCTCGTAATACATCATCCCCATGTCCACCGTGAAGAATATCGTTGCCTGAATCTCCAAACAGGTGATCATTGTCAGCACCGCCGAATAACGCATCATTACCGTCACCGCCTCGAATTGTACTTTGTAGACCGTACTCATCAAAAACAAAATCATTACCGGCGCCTGTATCGATGTTTAGAGGTAACAGACTCCAGCGGCTCACTACGTCATCACCGTCGCTAGCAATTTGCGACACAATTCTAGTGCTGTGATCACTATCAGGGTCACCACCCGACTGATAGCTTATTGTCTCCTCTCCCGTCATCCACACGCTACCGTCAGCGAAGGTGAGCTCTGCCCGCATTCCATAGACGTATTCAAACCCGTTTTCAATAAAGAGTGATGATCCATCATCTAACGTAACAGAGAAACCAAAATCAGAGCTACTATTGGATTGATCAGCCACGAAGTAAATATTGATATTATCAATTGAAACATCTGAATCGCCGAATACTATTCGAGCCAAGGGGAAATTAGTGGGGGCATTAGTAACCACATTACTACCGTAACCACGGTTCAAGTGAACGGTAAACTCGTTACTGCCAACGGTATACTGATCAGTGCCATTAATCGCAATCGTGTCATTTCCACCTTTGGGGTCTATAACATCATTGCCACCATAGGTTACAAAATAGTCGTCACCGGCTCCGCCGACCAAGGTGTCAGTGCCCGTTGTACCAATAGTATTAGGATCAAAAGCTCTGTTAAAAATAGATTGATAATCTAAGGTCACGTTATCGGACTCGAAAACGATACTAGCCAGTGGTGGCGTGGTAGCTTTGCCTGCAAAAAAATCAGAAAAATCCGCAACACGGATAACACCACCATCGCTCATTCTGAGAATCAGATCTTTCCCTTCACTTTCCCAAGCGATATCATCTGCCGAAGTTGCCCCCGCTATTGTCAGTGTGTTGTTACTACCTAACGAATCGATAATCGTATCGTTGCCATCACCAAGTTGATAGACGTAGGTATCATTGCCTGCGCCACCTTTAAGCGTGTCATCGCCCTGCCCGCCATTAAGAACATCATCACTGGCAAAGCCTTCAATAACATCATCTCCGTTTGTCCCTTGAAGTGCTAACGACGAAAGTTCAGCAGCCGTGATAACTTCTCCTGTAGCAAAATGTAGCTCATCAATACGGTATGTGTCACCGACAAAATGATTGCTAACAGTAATAAATTCGCCATTTTCAAAATGAATAAGCAAATTGTTTTGTTGATGGCGAATAATAATATTGCTCGGAGTAATACCTGCGCCAAACTGAATAATATCCAGCGACTCGTTGTCAATCGCATTATTATTGATGGTGTCGTTACCATCCCCTAAATGATAGAGGTAAGTATCCGCGCCTTGTCCTCCAGTAATATTGTCATTCCCTTCATTGCCAAAGTAAGTATCACCCGTGTCTCTTCCCCCTAAGAAATTGTTGCCATCATCCCCAACAATCTGAAGGTTTTCCAATAGCTCTGTTATTGTTCGACTCTCTCCTCCAGAAAAATTAATTGTGCCAAACGTTGGCGTGGATAAAAAATAATCCTGAAGAACCACGCGGGTAGAATCAGCAAAAAAGAACGACCCCTCTGGAGCCGAATTAACAATCAGCTCTAAAGAATCTCCCGCCCGGGATACATAAACATCACTGGGAGTTACCGCGCCTTCAATGATTACCTGATCATTGCCCGCATCGGCACCCGAAAAGACCACATTCAGTGTTTGAGCACTCAGCGACACAATATACTGGTCATCACCGGCCCCACCATCCACGGTAAAATCCCCAGAACCACTTGCGTAAATAATGTCATTGCCACCGCCAGCATAAACTGAAGTTGCCGTGCCAATCTGGGACAAATTTATACTATCTGCTGCGGCCGTTCCCTGTATAGAAGAGCTGTTATTGCCATCCAAAAAGTCAAAAATATTAACCGCCTGACCGTTAACGGTAATACTTTCAACACCACCAATGGAGGAATCATGAAACTGGATACTGTCGCCTGAGCCATAGAAAATTGTTGACACCGATCCCAATTGACTGAAGTTGCTGATAGCACCTTGTATACCTACTTTACCGATACTGTTATCGAAAACACCATCAGCACCGTCACCGGCAGAAAACCAATAGATATCCTTGCCAGCGCCGCCGTGTAAACTGTCAGACCCTGCCCCACCGATTATTGAATCAACGCCACCGCCACCATACAAGCTGTCATTCCCCTGACCACCATCTAATAAATCGTCGCCACCGTCACCATACAGAGTATCGTTGCCTCCTTCGCCATAGAGAAAATCTGCCTGCTGATCTCCTGCAGCCACTTGATAAACGATAGATTCACCGCCAATAATAACCGGCGCGATGTTACCAAAAATAGGTTGCCCATTGATGTACCCTAAAACCAATCGAGGCCCACTATCGCCATACAATGAATCATCGCCATCACCACCATACAAAGTATCGGTATTGCCTCCACCCACTAATAGGTCATTACCCGCGCCACCCCACAATTGATCGACACCATGTTGGTCCGAGCTAAGGGCAACATCGTCACCAAAAATCGTATCATTTTCACTACCACCATCAACAAAATCGTCGCCACCGTTGCCCCAAATAAAATCCTCCCCCGCACCGCCATAAATCACATCATCCCCGTGTAGTGAACTGTCGAGTGGCTGGTAGTGGTCTTGAAGATTGACGTAATACTGTTGAATATTAAGCCTATCTCCCGCAATTTTATCATCACCTGAACCACCTATTATCAAATCATTACCAATTTCGCCACGGATGCTATCATCGCCGTCACCGCCATCAATCGTATCGTTATAGCTCAGTGTTGAATCATATTCATCGCTGTCGATATTGATAAAGTTATCACTATATTCCCGAGGGCTCGAGAACAGACCATCGGTAATATTATAAGAATCTCCAGAAATGAAGTCATCGCCATCACCACCAAACAACTTGTCGTCGCCAGCACCGGCAATTAAGTAATCTACCCCTGTGCCACCCGAAAGAGTGTCGTTATAACTACCACCGTACAAACGATCATTACCTGCGCCACCGTCTATCACATCATGATCGCCTACATTCTCCAGATCGGTCATGATTCTTTGGCCCGTTTGATACGATAACGATCCATTGTATCTATACATATCGTGGCCCGTAATAAAATCATTACCGGCACCGCCAAAGAGTGTGTCGGAGCCCTTTCCTCCTATAATGACATCGCCATTGCCCACAGTGATCTCATCAACGCCATCACCCCAGATAATATCGTCACCATCGATGCCATTAATTAACTCATCAATGTCAACATTACCAGCCACCACATAGGTTGATGAGCCTTCAAGAACATCCGATAGATTGCCGCCATGAAAAGAAATTGTGCCATCACTGGCCGGGTCTGCGTCTGCATAAAATACATCGGCATCGTAGATAAAATGCTGATCATTTAGCGCGCCGCGCGAGTAATGAAGCGCAGGAATTATAACCCCTGCACTGCTACCAGCCGCCGTACCATCACCTACGGTTAAGGTGTTTACGGTAGGCAAGTCAGTTGTGATCGGAGTTGGGTCACTGAGCTGTATACCAAAATTACCCGCTGCGAAATTGTTCACTCGGATCATGCTAATGTCACCGTCTTTCTCAACAACAATCAATAGACTGCTAACTTCGGTGGTGACTGTTATCCTTGGATTAGTGCTAATCGTGTTAAAGGATTCATCAGTGTAAGTACTGCTACCGGCGGCACCTCGTTCAAAGTTAAGATCTGAAAGATAAGTATCTTCGACTTGGATACGATCACCGGCATCGTGTGTGGCGTCGATGATAGTATCGAGGCCATCACCAACGCTGAAAATATAAGTATCGTCGCCAGTGCCTCCTTCCAGATGATCGTTGCCAGCGTTACCGACTAACTCATCATCACCACCCATACCAAATAGATAGTCATTGCCGCTGGCACCCACTAGGGTACTCTCCGCGTTAGTGCCAAACCGATATCGATCGGCAGATGTATTAGTCGTGTAGTTTAGTGGTGTAACAGCACCTGTTGTTAACACTTCACCCGATTGGTCGATGAACATGGCGTCTGCTAGATCGGGGTTTATGGAATCACTGGGCAATATGTCTTGGGTGTTGCGGGCAATGATTAAGTTGAGGAATTTACTGCGAGCGGATAAATATTGATCGGAATAATTCGCTGCCTCTAATTCATCATTAACGTTATGAGACTGATATAAAGCATCGGTAATTTCTTGCGTAGTACCTTTTACAACGAAGGGTTGCAAATTAGTGAGCGCATACAGGGCTGCTTTATCACCTGACCTTGCGAGCGAAACCAAATCGTCACTCACGAGATCGACTTTAAGTTGAGAAATTAAGCCCACAAATTCCTGACTACCTTGTAAATTTGCAATATTCATTTGGTAATCAATACGCGTATCAGGCTCTTCCTCATCATTACCCGTCGAAGCATCCCCCACTTGAGTAGCCGCAACATTTGCTCCCAGAATTAAACGCCTAAGCCCATCCAAGGTACTTTCATATGAAGCGTCCACTTGGTTACTACTGACCTTAACTAAAGCTGATAGCTCATCCACAGTAAACGAAGAATCAAGTTGTTCTATTAGATTACCCAATGACAATAGATCGGTCAGTTTGTACATATAATGGCTGCTGGTTTCAGATCCAGAATGCTCTTGAAATAAAGCAATCGGTGTGCCGTATTGCTCAAACAAATCACGGTTCTGCGTAACCTCATCACCATTCTCACCATAAAAATTATTTTGTGCGCCCCCGTTAAAACTAGATAATCCTATTTCTACACCAATTGCTTGAGATATTTGGCTAAACCCATCCTCTATGTTTGCCGTCGAAGAATGACTATAACCTGCACTATTAAACGTATTAATCGATTCAATGTTCCATTGGGCACCGAAAATACGCGCAAAAGCCGTAGCCATATAGCCACCAAGACTGTGGCCATTAACAGATTGAATGGCAGTTACACCAGATAAAACCCCCGTGCCTTCCACAGAATCAGCTACAGAAAAATCTTCCCAATCGATAATAGTACCCACGCTAAAACTCTCAATTTTAATCTGCGTAGCCATCTGGCCTATAGGTGTAGTTTCACGCAACCACCAATTTACCATATCCACTAATTGTTCATGGGCTAAGCCAGAGGTGGCAAGATCAACGTCTTCTGCAAAATCAACAAGGCCGTCGGTACCACGCATAGACACATACACTTGCCCAGCATATTCAGTACCGGCTCTCCCTTCCCATACCGTCGCATCGAAGCCAGACTCACCTAGTTCTAAACCATCTAAAACAAAAATTTCGTTTTTACTTTCTTGAGTGACTACAGTGAAGTTAGCACTTATGAATTCGGCCAGATCCGGTGTCATGCGCAAACTTAATGCAGTAGTAAGGTCACCAGGCGTTTGCACCAACTCCAACTCATCAACATATGAAGCATCTGCCAGTAGTGCATTTATGTATGTATCATTAATAGTTGTCATTTCTAATCTCCATATTTAACTATCGATCTAGGGCAATAATTTGAAGTGATTTAAAAATATCCCTAGGACTTTCCTTTGGTCCACAGCTCCCTCTAAACATCAAAGGTGCGCCCCCTGAGGAAAATGTTTTGTAAAGTAACCCGCTACCTGCGAGAAGCGTGTTGTAACTAATAATTGGCTCACCTGTTATCGAGTCAACATAGGCCCATGGTTGTAATGCGATATGAACCCATGCCCCCTCTATATCAATTGAAGGCTGTGGCTCGTAATATACAGTCTTCCCAACTGCCGTTTCTCTATCTACTTGAATAATCTCATGCTTCTTACATAACTGCCTAAATTGTAGGCCGCCCACTATTTCATCAGTTATCGGCAGCACAAATACTACAAAAGATAAAACTCCAATTAACGGGGGCTTCCACCATTTTTTGGGTATTTTTCGTACCATATAGTCCATCAAAAAATATACGGGACAAAGCCAAACCCCGACGACTGCAAAAAATAAGAGACCTGACATTCAAAATTCCTCTAGAATATAATATGTGGCTATTGAGTCCATAATAGCCTCGAGTGAAACCCACTGAAACCCAGAGGGTCAGTTCAACATTGAGCGTAATCCCGTACTCACCACTCTACTAATCGTTGCATGACTGACATCGAAAAAACACCGTTTCCTTAATCCATAAAAAGGCACAAAACATTATCGCTCTCGAATACTTTCTTGTCTGTATCTCAGTAGAGGACTCAAAAAGTATTCAATAATCCGCCGCTTATCCGTTTTAATTTCTACGGTAACGCTCATGCCCGGGCTCAAGTTAACGAGCTTGTTATTAATTTCCATTTGAGTTTGTTGAATATGTACTTTGGCCATATAAACTAGCCCCAGGTTTTCATCGCTGATAGCATCGTTCGACAGTGATGTTATGTGCGCATCAATAGTGCCGTATTTGGTGAAGTTGAAGGTATCAATTTTGACCTCGGCCTGCTGCCCTTCTTCAACAAAGCCGATGTCTTTGTTTAGTATCAGCGCCTCTACTTCCAATACGCTATGCGTGGGTACAATTAACATCAGCTCTTGCGCGGGTGTGACCACACCACCAATGGTATGCACTGCTAACTGCTGTACTGTGCCGGTGATTGGTGCCTTGATGATTCTCTGCTGGTTGCGCTGCTGGGCTTTAATGAGTTCTTGTTGCAGCCCTGCGATGTTTGCATTGCTGTCATTGCGCTCACGTAAATTGTTTTTTTGTGTTTCAGCCGTTAGTGTTTGCAGACGAGACCTGATTTCACTGATTGCGGCATCCAATTCTTGATGCTGAGCTTTAAGCGCTATCAGATCCTGCTCGTTTTCTATTCGCTCTTGCTCGAGCTTATAATACAGATCGCGACCAATCATGTTGCTATTGAATAACGTTTTCAGTGACTCGGTACGCGCGGTAATCAGCGGCAGTGTGCGCGCCAGTTTAGTTTGTGTGGCCCTGATACCTCGCTGCTCTGCTTGGCGTGTTGCGAGTTCGTTTTCGAGGGTGTTTCTGCCGTATTGAAATTCGTTCACTTGTTCAATCAACAGCTGGTATTGATCAGTGCTTATTGTATTTGGGACTCCTACTCTGCCGAAGACGATGTTTTTCTGTGGCTGTGCATCCAATAGCTCTCGCGCTTGTGTTTGCCAGTCAGCGGGTAATGGTAGAGCTCCTAACAGATGATGAAAATGCTGCTGCCGACGTTGCTGGAGTTGTGCCAGTACCAGCTGCTGCTCAAAACGACTCAGGTCAGCCTGTGTAGCGGTACTGTCGAGTGATATTAGCGGCTCACCTGCTGTGACTGACTGCCCCTCATGAATATGGATTTCTTTTACAGTGCCAATTTCCAGCGGCTGAATAGTTTTGACGCGGCCACTGGGGATAATTTTACCGTGGGCCACTGCCACCACATCCATTTTGCCGACAATAGCCCAAGTCACAGCAATCACGAAAAATAATACGATAACCCAGATAATGGCTCTGCCGATGGGGGATGGTAGCGTTTCCTGAATTTCCAAGGCCGCGGGCATAAAGGCATAACGGCTGCGTTCAAGCTTTTCGGGGCTATCGAGACGATCCGCTATTCGCTGCCCCCACCCCGCCATGCGACTTCACCCTTGCCGGCACTTTGATGAAAGTGCAGTTTGGCATATAAACCACCGTGCTGAATTAAAGCGTCGTGACTGCCCTGTTCAATAATGCGGCCTTTGTCGATAACGATAATACGATCAGCATCCCTGACTGTAGAGAGGCGGTGAGCAATGATAAATACGGTACGATTGCTGGCAATTGACTGCATGTTGTTTTGAATGATGCGTTCAGACTCATAGTCGAGCGAGCTGGTGGCCTCATCAAAAATAAGAATGCTGGGATTGGTCAGCAACGCGCGAGCAATGGCGATACGCTGTTTTTGGCCACCCGACAGATTCCTGCCCTGCTCTTCAATTTTGGTGTCGTAGCCTTCTGGCAGCTCCAGAATAAATTCGTGGGCTCCTGCCAACTTAGCCACCTGAATCACTCGCTCTATGGGTGTGCCGGGGTCAGCTAGGGCGATGTTGTCTTTCACACTGCGACTAAATAAGTAATTCTCCTGCAAGACAACGCCTATTTGCCGCCGTAGCCAAGCAGGCTGCACCAATGAGAGGTCGATACCGTCAATCAGAATACGACCCAATTCCGGCACATAGAGTCTCTGCACCAGTTTGGTGAGTGTGCTTTTGCCAGAACCCGAGCGGCCAACGATGCCTATCACCTCCCCAGGCTGAATGGCTAGGCTGATATCATTTAATACTTGCGGTTGGTCCGGATGATAGCGGAAGCTGACATGCTCAAATTGCACATGTCCTTTGATTTGGGGCAAAGTCGTGCGATTGGGATTGTGCCCCTGTTCTGTCGGTGTATTGAGAATGTCACCTAAGCGCTCAAGGGAGATGCTGGCCTGTTGAAAGTCTTGCCATAGCTGCACTAGCCGCAAAATGGGGGCCGATACTCTGCCCGCCAACATATTAAAAGCAATCAATTGGCCAACACTCAGTTCGCCGGTAATCACTAGGCGAGCACCAAACCATAAGATAAACACCGTAACCACCTTATTAATCAACTGAGCCGATTGACTGGCAATATTTCCGAGATTTTGACTGCGAAAAGAGGCTGACACATAACCTGCTAGCTGCTCTTCCCACGTGCGTTGCATTTGCGGTTCAACGGCCATTGCTTTGAGTGTTTCGACACCAGAGATCGACTCTATCAAAAAGGCTTGATTTTCGGCACCACGTTAAACTTCTCATCCAGCCGTTTTTTAAGAATGGGGGTAATCACGATTGATAACGCAACATAAAAAGGAACAGAGCCCGCTACGATCCAAAACAGGGTTGGGCTGTAGTAATACATCACCGCGAAGAATACGAAGGTGAAAAAAATGTCAATAAGCAGCGTGAGTCCAGAACCGGTAATAAAGTTACGAATTGTTTCCAACTCGCGCACTCTCGCTACCGTAGAACCGACTTGGCGAGATTGAAAATAGGCGATAGGCAAACTGATAAGGTGCTTGAATAAACTACTGCCCAGGGTGACATCAACACGATTTGTCGTGTGGGAAAACAGATAGGTGCGAAGACCATTGAGCACAACATCGAATAACGCGATGGCTAACAAACCTATTGCCAAAACATCCAATGTGGTTAAACCACGATGCACCAACACTTTGTCGATAATAACCTGGAAAAACAGCGGCGTGATCAACGCAAATAACTGGATAAAAAATGAAGCTAGGAGTACTTCGCCCAACAGCTTTTTATGCTTGATGATAGCGGGTATAAACCAACTAATATCAAATTTTCCGGTCATACCTGGTAGTAGCGAGCGCTTGGCAATAAGTACCAATTCACCGTCCCAGACCTCGCTTAGCTGTTCGGCCGTTACTGTTTGCGGCGGGCCAACCAGCGGGTCTTGAATCAGTATCTTCGCTGAGTCCAATGAGTTCGGTTCGTGCTGGCATTGTGCAATGACAAAATAATGGCCGTCAGAGTGCTTGGCAATCGCCGGCAAGGCAATTTTATGTAATTCATCAACAGTGGTTTTTATAGCTTTGGCTTTCAGTTTTAAATAACGGGCAGCCAGCAAAATTTCAGTTGTAGAGAACAGTTGGCCAGATTCGCCAAACTGGTGTTGTAAACCCTGAGGGTCGGCGGCGAGCTGATGAAAGCGCGCCAGCAATACCAAACAGGTACAGCCAGTATCAACGGGGGGTTTAATCTGATCAGCGGCAGT
>CAYNZI010000037.1:0-11094 GCA_964401565.1 uncultured Spongiibacteraceae bacterium | reverse complement strand
ATCGAGCAAGGAATTCGCTTCGTTACCACGTCTTCCGGCAGTCCGCGCGTGTGTACTAAAGAATTCCAACAGGCAGGTATTAAAGTTTTCCATGTTGTGCCAACGCTCGATATGGCACTGAAAGCAATGGACGCGGGTGTCGATGGCCTGATAGTAGAGGGTGGTGAAGGTGGAGGTTTTAAAAATCCGAATCCGGTGTCCACGATGGTACTGTTGCCGTTGATTTGCTCACGTGTTGATGTTCCTATTATCGCCGCTGGCGGTATTTCCGATGGATTGTCAATGGCAGGAGCCTTTGCCATGGGTGCGGAGGGGGTGCAAATGGGTACTCGTATGTTGTCTTGTTCCGAATCTCCAGTGCATGACAACTGGAAGCAAGCGTTAGTTAATGCCAAAGAAACAGATACCGTATTTTTAAACCAGCAATCCAGGCCGGCGTTAAGAGCCCTGCGCACTGAGCGTACTGGTGCGTTGGCATTTGAAGGTAAAATTAGTATGCAAGAGCATATGTCCGGCCTTCAGTCGCTCTATTTTGGTGGTGATATGGAAGCGGCTATCCCACTAACGGGTCAAGTATGTGGACGCATCGATTCAGTATTGAGCGCCGAAGATATTGTGCAGGAGACGATGAAAGGTTTTCATGAGGTGATTGGGAATCTGGCGACCCAATACGCGTCCTGATAGTTGTTCTATTTGGAGTTATAGCCTTAATTGATAGAGATATTGGCGGTGTTTGTTGATACTACGTTGGCGTGTAAATCTGATACTGATCTCGGCCATTATCTTTGGCTTTGTAGAGAGCTTGATCTGACTGGGAAAGCCACTCTTCGTAGTCGATCATCTCGGTCTTGATTTCGGACATCCCAAGGCTGACAGTGATTGGGATATCTGTGTTGTTGTAGCTGATCACGGTGCTGCTTATTGTTTTTCTTAGTCGATCCAGAAAAAAAACGGCTTGTTCAATGTTGGTATCAACTAGTATAACGGCAAACTCTTCTCCGCCGTATCTTCCGATTATGTCGGTATTGCGTTGGATGTCAGCCATTGTTTTACCAACAATTCTTAGAACTTCGTCTCCGGCAGGGTGGCCGTATTGATCGTTAACTTTTTTAAAGAAATCGATGTCAAGCATAACTAAACAAGAAGCTGTACCACTGCGCTTAAAGCGGTTGAATTCTCCTTTTATACACTCCTCTAAGTACCCTCTGTTATAGAGTTGGGTTAGTTGATCGATTCGATTCGCCGTTTCTAGATGTTGATTGACCTCCAGTAGCGCAAGGCGGTTTGCGGCAACATCCGATACATCATAAATGATGACAGTAATTTGTTCGATCTCACCAGAAAGGGATGTCAATGGAATAATAGTCATGTTTTGAAACATAAACTTATGGATGCCAGTAATAGGAAGGTAGGATTTAAACTTGAAAATATAGGGCCGCTGTTCCCAGGTAGTGAATGCTTTGCTATTGAGCAGAAGAACAGTTTCAATTTTTTTCCGGAACCAATCTTTGGGGACTTCCGGAAAAAGAGCAAAGAGATTTGAGCCGATGGCATCTTCGGTAGAAATATTGCTGTGATGTTCCATAAAACCGTTCCAATGGAGGATTTCACAGTTTAGATCTAGCACTATCATACCCACATCAATATTGGAGATCATGCTCGCCATCCAATGCATTTCTTTTAGATCATCTATGCTCATGTAATATTTCGCCAATGGGTGTAGATTTTATTGCTTAGATCGCATACGAGCGCTTAAGTATTATCAAGTAGATAATTGATTTTATTGTTCAGGGTTTGCAGTGAGTCTTCTGTTAGTAATAGGAGCAAATCACACTGGATGTTGTGGGCTTCGATAACGTAATTGATTTCGATCGCTAGAATATTTTCCCATTGCTGGGCTCTGTTTGCTAGTAGGTCACTGACCTGAAGATGTTGACCCAGTAGCTTAGGGTGACTCTGGCTGAAATTCACATCTAGCTGATCCGATAAGCCCTTAAGAAACGCGCCGATCAAAATATTTGCAAGATCTACCAATAACTCTCTTTGAGACGCATCATCGAGAGTCGATTTGTAGTTCATCAGGTCTGCAAAATCTTGAAAGCTGGAGTCATAGAACAAAATTAGCGCTTCTCCCGCGATTCCCGATCCAGTATAACCCTGGCAAACCGCAGAAACTGACTTTTTGTCCGCCGCTGCTTTAAGAACCATATGCAGTTCGCTTATGGCCAACAGATTAACATTTGGGATTGGCATCTTTACTTTTACATTTAGGAGTTTTGCTAATAAGTCACCAGCTCGCCCCATTGCAACATTCGCGACCTCCCGATAGGATTCCATATGCAGATTGATGTCATCCTTCAACCCTAATGTGGGAGTGGATACGTTATTCTGTGGGTCGCTTGTTCTATCATCGCCAGAAACAAGATAGTCTTCCGGTCTCAATATGCCGTAATTCTCTAGTAGAGCCTTAACCGCCTGTTTGTCGGTGGGTTTTTGAATAAAGTCTATTGCCCCTAAGCGTTTTACTTCCTTACGTGCCTCGGGTTGTATGTCTCCCGATACTACAATCACCATTGAGGGTAGGTCTTCTTTGACGATGGCTTGTAAAGTACCGTAGCCATCCAATACAGGCATGTTTAGATCGAGAAATAGAATATGTCCATGCCCCTCTCGGATCGCGGTAAGGGCTTCTTCGCCGTTGCTTGCGTAGCGAATATCAATGTTCCAGTTGTCCGGTAGTGCACGGAACATTTGTTTACGGGCAAAACTGGAGTCGTCACAGATTAATACGGGTATCGTCATAATGAACCATTCTATCGAATATCCCTGATTTTGCTAGTGGATTAAGAGAGTTGTTAGTCGTAATTTTAGTGCGTCAATCCTTTGTATGTTTGATTATTGTTGATATGGTGAGCGCGGGTCAACTTGCAACAAGATAAGGTGCGCTGTTTTGCTATCTGGAATATTTTTGGGTGATAAGTGAATATACGGTGAAAGGGGGAAGTTTCTCCGATGAAAAGCGGCGGCAAGTTATTGAGCGTATGCGGCACTGTTATATATAGCCCCTGTCTTGGGTGGTTATTTAGCGGATCTCAGACCTATTGAGATTCATAGTGCTTGACATGTATTTTTGCCTAAATGAGCTATTGTTGTAGTTGATGTAATATAACCATAGTCAAATCTTGATGATGGCAAGTAAATGATCGCTACTCAAAGGAATAGCATATGAGTGACACGCTTCAAATTGACGTATTTTGGTCGTTCAGAAGTCCCTGGTCTTATCTGGCCACAGGGCGGTTACGACAGTGGCAAGATCAATACCAATTACAAGTGAATTTCAAACCAGTGTATCCGATAGCGGTACGCACACCAGAGTTTTTTCACAGCGTAAATCCACAATGGTTTTCCTACTTCGCTACTGATATTTTTCGGGTTGCGGAGTTTTTGGAGATACCATTCGTTTGGCCGAACCCGGACCCTATTAATCAATACGTGGACGATGCAGGACTGCGTCAGACGGCTAACGAACAGCCTCATATTGAACGTCTTACTCGCCTTGGAGTTCTCGCCGCCGAGTTAGGTCAAGGTATAGAGTTTGCCAGTGAAATTTCGAGCTTGATTTGGGGTGGTACTGTTGACTGGCATGAAGGTGAATTTCTGGCTGAAGCAACCGCAAGAGCAGGGATAAATTTGGAGGAAATGGATGCGCGTTTGAGAGCAGAGGGAGGTCGCCTTGAAGCAGTTATTGAACAGAATCAAGTTGCTCATGCCGCGGCAGGTCATTGGGGCGTGCCAACGTGCGTCTTCAATGGCGAACCATTCTTTGGTCAGGATCGTCTTGATGTATTGTTGTGGCGTCTTAAAAAAGAAGGTTTGGTGACTAGATAATAAATATCAAATCAATCTTGTTATAAAGGTTGTGTTTATTCACGAGGAGTTTTCATGTTGAAATTACATTTTGCGCCCAATTCCAGAGCGAGTCGAATAGTTTGGTTACTGGAAGAGTTACAGCTGCCCTATGAGATTAACAAGATGGCTTTTCATCCCAAAGATCTGAAGTCTGACGAGCACCGCGCCCGTCACCCGCTCGGTCGCGTGCCGGTATTAGAAGATGGCGATGTCACGCTGTTCGAGTCTGGTGCAATTGTCGAATATATCCTAGAAAGGCATAAGAATGGCGGTTTAAAACCTGCTGTCGACGATGATAGATATCCCGCTTATCTACAGTGGTTTCATTACTGTGAGGGGATGGTTATGCCACCGGTTAACACTATTGTCGTGCAAACCATTTTGTTGCCTGCCGACCGCCGGGATGAAAAAGTGTTGGCACAAGCGCAGCGATTATTGACCAAGGCTCTGGAGCCGGTCAACGAGACATTGGAAGGTAAAGACTACTTGATTGGGGGTTTTTCCGGGGCGGATATTATGTTGGGCCACGCCAGTTTTATGAGTAATCGCCTGGGCTGCGTTTTGGATGAAATGGTGCATTTGAAAGCCTATGTTGAGCGCGTTGCCGCCCGTCCCGCCTTTCACAAAGCGATTACGATGGAATAGCGTCAACAACAAATAACAAAAAATCGCGCCGAAAATAGCGATAAATTGGAGAGATGACGAATGGCAGGCGAAAAAAAAATTCAGGAATTGATGGGGGCACCGGGATCACCCTATACCCGAAAAATGCTCAGTGTGATGCGTTTCAGGAACATCCCGTACCGACTGGAATACCAGTCTCGGATGGTGGATGGCAAAGAGGATAAGCATCGGAAAACTCGCGTACAGCCTAAAGTCTCACTATTACCGACGTTCTATTTTCGGGATGAGCAGGGCGCGGAAATAGCCGTTACCGATTCCAGTCCGTTGATTCGTCGTTTCGAAAGTGAATACGAGGGCCGATCAGTTATTCCTTCCGACCCTGCGTTGGCTTTTATCGATATGTTGCTGGAAGACTACGGTGATGAATGGCTGACCAAGGCAATGTTTCACTACCGCTGGTATTACGATGCAGACATAAAAAAGGGCGGTGACATTCTCCCTCGTTGGGGTGGTATTTCACAGCCGGAAGATCGATGTCAGACAATGAGCGATGTTATTCGCGAGCGACAAATTTCGCGTTTGTCTTACGTGGGGTCTAACGAAGTTACAAAGCCGGTTATCGAGGCCAGCTTCAAACGCTTTATCCACCTATTAGATAGGTTGTTAACAGATCAGCCATTTCTGATGGGTGAGCGTCCCGGGTCTGCAGACTTTGCCATTTACGGTCAGCTAACCTGCCTTGCCTTATTTGATCCAACACCTCAGGCGATCATTCTTGAAGAGTGCCCTCGCGTTTACGCATGGGTGGAAGTGGTCGAAGATTTGTCAGGTTACCTCGTTAGCGATAATGATTGGTTGGATATTGATAATCCTCCTGAGACATTGAAAAGCTTGCTGTCCGAAGTAGGTCGAATCTATGCGCCGTATCTGATTGGCAATGCCAAAGCGGTGATGGAGAAAGCAGATCTGTTGCAAATGGAGCTGGACGGCAGTCCCTGGGAACAAAATCCCTTTACCTACCAGGCGAAATGTTTGCAGTGGCTGCGAGAGGCCTATCAGGCTTTGAGTGATACGGATCGGTGTCGTGTTGATAAGGTGCTGGAGGATACTGACGTTCTACAGCTATTCAACTAGTTATTGGAGAGCTAGCATGACTAAACGTTTGTTTTTGTGGGGCGTGCCGTCAGTAATATGATTGTTGTTCACTGTTTGGTATACCGATTTTGGCGGGCCTCTCAGTGATGAAGAAGTGAATAAGGCGATGGCCTATTTTGATGCTCGTGGTGTTCCGGCCGAGCGCAGGAGGCAATTGCAGACCTTTTTTGAAAATGACAGTGGCCGTCAGTTTTTGATGGTCAACAACATCCAGATGAATGTAACTCCGCCACCAATGCCAGGCTTTGGAGCAGATGCGACAGCCGAAGATTACAGTGCACACTATATGGAGCATATGTATCCGGAGTTGTTCTCGCGCGCCTGTCATCCCGTATTCTACGCTTCGGGTCTGGGATTTTCTGCTGATGTTTCCGGTATTGAAAATGCGGACGGCTGGGACACGGCGGCCCTATTTCGCTATCGAAGCCGGCGCAGCTTTCTTGAAATTATCACGAACCCTGAGATAGGTCCGCGTCATGACTTTAAGCTAGCAGCAATGACTAAAACTATTGCCTATCCGGTGGAGACATCGCTCTATCTCAGTGACCCGCGGTTATTGTTATTTTTGTTGTTTGGGTTAGTCGCGGCAATGATCGATATTTTTCTGTATGGGCGCGGAAAACAGAACGGATAGTACACACATTCTCTCTCAACTAGACAGATCGACAAATTTAGTAGGTGACACGGTATGGAATTTAAACGCACACCCGATAACTGTTTTAACAACCTCCCGGATTACCCCTTTGAACCAAATTATATTCAGGTTGCGGAAGGTGAGGGCGGAGACTTGCGGATGGACTACTAGGATGAAGGTTCGAGTGACGGAGAGATTGTGTTGCTTATGCACGGTCAACCTGCCTGGTCTTATTTGTATCGCAAGATGGTGCCACTTTTTGTCGCGGGGGGTATAGGGTTATCGCGCCGGACTTGATTGGCTTTGGTAAATCGGACAAGCCAACTCTGCGTGAAAACTACACCTATGCCAACCATGTTAGCTGGGTAAAAGCCCTGCTTGATACCATTGATTTGCAAGATGTCACCTTGTTTTGCCAACATTGGTGCCGATTATTCCTGATAATCCTGCCATTGCTGCTAATAGAGCTGCATGGAGCGTTTTTGAACAGTGGCAGAAACCCCTGCTGTGCGCGTTCTCTGATTCCGACCCGGTGACTGCCGGTGGTGATGTTCGTTTTAAAACGTCGGTGCCGGGAGCGCAAGGTCAGCCCCATATTACAATCGAGGGTGCAGGGCATTTTTTGCAGGAACATTCGCCTAAGCAGCTGGCACAAGCAACGATGAAGCTGATGACCGATAATCCTCTATAGGTTATCGGTAGGCAGTTACCGCAGATATAGCCAGGCGGCGCCAAAGGCGTAGAATTTCCAAGCTAGCAGAAATTTATACTTTATTTTCAAATTGCATGATTGATACTCCGTTACGTAAATGTTTAAACGGTGGTTAAAATCATTGGGATTGCCTAGCGTCACAACCAAACCTCGCGGTTGTTCTCTCGTCCGATCCGGCGGGAAATCTTCAGATCCAGTACGTCAGCCATGTGGCATTGCTCAAGCAGGGATTTGACTTCACGCTGGTCGGATGCATTCATTGCTTCAAAGCTGTCTTGAACCCGTTGTAACAAATAGAATCGATAGGGTTGGGCGAGGGCGCTGATCGTTACTCCTTGTACTTCAAAGCTGCCAAAACCGACGCCGCGCTCGGCATTTGTTAATGGTTCCAAATCAACTTGTTGATCAATCCACTGATTAATACAGTCGGCCGCGGCTCGCGTTTCCGGAATAAAATCCAAAGCCAGATGTTGAAGTACGTCAATCAATGAGTCTGGCACGTCGTCTTCAGCCAGATAGGCACCGTCCTGATTCTCAAATTCACCGACGTCCAGTTCAGGTCGATTCATTCGCTCGGCCCAACGGAATAGCCGGACGGCATTTTCCTGCACGAGTGATAGGGGCTTGGGGTCTCGTCCCAAGTGACCAAAGAACGGTGCGATCATGCCAAAGTCGCCAATGCAGGGTTGCCCGCCTAACAGGTAAGGTTGATCAGAAAAGTGTATATCCAGCTTTTCTAACAGTTCCAAATATAACGTTTCCACCAATTCGAATGTTGCGGGAACGGCACCAAAGGCCTGGCAGGCTGACCGCATTTGATTCATGCTTTTTTCCGCGGTTGCTTTGCGATCCAGCTGTCGTGGCATTAGAGATTCAAAATGAAACTGTAAAAAGGAGAGGTTCTGTTCCGGGAAATTCCAGCGGTAGTGCATCGCAGGTCGCAGCAACCCCTCTGCGCCAATAACATCAAATAACAGGCTGAGTATCTTTTGTTTTGGTGTTGTCGGCGCATAGCGATGACCGTTGTTGTTTTCGAAATAATCGATAATGGCGGCGCCATCACGAATGACCTCGCCATCTGGTAGTTCGATTGTAGGTATACTTTGGCGGCCGCCGGTTTGGGGTAGAACATGTTGTTTGAAGTGATCAGTTGTCGGCGTTATTTCCCGGTAGGGTGTGCCAGACTTTATCAGGTAGCTACGTGCTCTTCCGGTGAATAGTGAGAGAGAGGAGCCGTATAATGTAACATTGTTCATTGCTATTCCTTAATTGGGCCAGTAAATATAGTCATCGCCAGGCACGTATTGCTGGCCACCATGTTTATCAATGAGCTGTGGCCCATCTATTATGCTAGGCCACATTGGCGCTGCTTGTTCGGCGTTGTGGGTGGACAGTAAGTGCTCGAGTTGCGCGAGTTGTCCGGGGTTGCTGGCTGCCAGGTTTTCTTGCTCAGTTGGGTCGTCGGTAAGGTTGAACAGCCAGCGTTTGTTGGGCGTGTCGGATCGGATCAGTTTCCAGCCCTCATGCTGCACTGACTGATGATGACCCTCACGCCAGAAAAGAGTTTGGTGGGGAACGCCTTCAACCTGTTGAGTAATATATGGCATTAAGTCAACACCGTCGAGTTTGCGGTCGTCCGGTACAGGGGTATTTGCCGCTGCTGCAAAGGTGTGGAATAAATCCATGTGGTGTATTGGGCTGTTGAGGATCGTGCCGGCTACTATTTTGGCGGGCCACTTGGCCATAAACGGCACGTGGGTGCCGCCTTCAAATTGGGTTAGTTTCCATCTGCGATAGGGTTTGTTGATGTCTGGCAAGGCAATATAACCTGCACCACCGTTATCGCTGGTAAAAACGACAATGGTATTGTCGGCGATGCCGTTGTCCTCTAGTGATTGCAATACACGTCCGACACTGCGGTCCAGCGATCGAATCATGCCTGAGTAGACGCGTAAGGCGTGATCTTCGATGTGAGGAAAGGCGTCGTAGTCTTCGCGTGTTGTCTGTAGTGGATTGTGAATGCCCCAGTGAGCCAGATAAAGAAAGAAAGGTTGATTACGGTTATTTTCTATCACCTCGATGAGCGATGGCGTCGATATTGGGTGTCATCACGGAGCCGTCTCCGGCACCGCCGTTATAAAGTGAGACATCGTTAAACCCCATGTCGTCAGCGAGGATCAAAATGATATTGGGAGGGCGCTCGCTAGGAGATACGGTGGCAGTCGGAGGACCCTCTGTCCACTCGGTTGGAACGTTAGCACCGATTGGGTTTCGTAGTTCGTTGACTATTGGCAAACCCCAGACCAACAAGTTGACCCGGTTTTGCCAGCCAATCCCGGCGGTGATGCTCAGCACTACAATCAAAGCGACTAATGTTTTCATGTTCTCTCCTCAGCCGCTGCTGGGCTACTGGCTATATCAGTCCGATGAGTTCGAGTTATCGGCAATAAATTGATTGATGTGTTCAGCCAGTTCTTCTCCGGCATCTTCCTGGACAAAATGCCCCGCCCCTTTGATGGTGATGTTTTTGGTGTTTTTGAGGCGATTCAGAAAGGTTTGATAGCCACCTTTGGTAATCGGATCGGAATCTGTAAAGGCCACCAAAAAAGGTATGTCGAGCTGTTCAAGTGTCTGCCAGGCAATTTCGTTTTGTCGTAATTCAGAGGGTACCAAATAAGGCATTACATGAACGCCAGACTTATAGTTTCGGTCGGGGAAGGGTGCCTCGTAGGCGGCGACTACGGCGTCGTCAGCGCCCATGAACTTCATTAGGTCGCCGACGGGTAGGTCTTCACTGTAATGGCTATAGGCAACCCAGCGAGGAAAGGTTGTTTCCGCTTGCAACTCTTCAAGGGTGACGGCACCTTGCCACCAGACAGCGGCTTTGAAGAGCGGGTAGCCAATCCAACCCTGTATGCCATTTGCGGATGGTAGGCCTGTATTTGAGACGGCAGCGCGAGAAAATCGCTGAGGCTCGGCGGCAACAACCCGCAACCCGACCAAACCACCCCAGTCCTGGCCAAAGAACGTAGTGTTTTCCAGCTGGAGTGACTGGATCAGGTGAATGATGGTATCGACTTGCATGCTATGACTGTAATCACTTTTGGCTCCAGGCTTGTCAGATTTCCCAAAACCAATCAGGTCCGGTGCAATAACGCGATGGCCCGCTGCCGTCAGAATAGGAATCATTTTCCGATAGAGGTAGCTCCAGGTCGGTTCGCCATGTAACAGTAAAATGGGATCGGCATCGGCAGGCCCCTCATCGAGGTAGTGGATGCGATAGTCCCCGACTTGCAGATAGTTGGCTTTGAAGGGGTAATCTTTCAGATTGGCAAAACGGCTATCAGGGGTTCGATAGATCCCAGGAGCGATTTGATCAGCCCAACTATTGATAACGAAAACGGCGAGTAAGGTAGTAAAAATGATTTTTTTCATGATTGGCCAGTTAGTTATTTTTTGAGATGGAGGAGGTCGTGTGCGATCACGCACATTCAATCAGGGTGGAGCTGCCTATCACAGGTGCGGCGGGTTTTAGAACAGGTGCCCATCTTAGGGATTGAGGAAAATTATGTCAATAATGACAGGCATTAATTATTGTATTTGACTGGCCGTTGGTTTGTTCTGCGATAGTAAAATTATTCTCAGCCTGCACGGGGGTGTTGTCTGTATACATCAGGCTCAACAATAGTAAGAGGTTGGTGCCGCGGGGGGCGTTGCTGTCTTCACAATATTTTTAAAGGAATTTTAGGAGCAAAATAACTAGATGATTTCCAGCCAGTCTATGCCCTCGTCCTGACTGGCCATGATTAGTGGTTTCTCTGTACCGTACACGGTACAAATTGCATTTCTTGCTAGTGATTCGGTGTTATTTTTTTCACTGATATGTGAAATGACCAAGTGCTGCAATTGATTGATTTCGATTTCACTGAGTAAATTGGCGGCCTGATGATTGTTCAAATGTCCCCAGTTCCCTCCGACGCGTTGCTTGAGCGACATTGGGTAAGGGCCCATGGATAGCAATTCTGAACAGTGGTTGCATTCTAACATTAGCGCATCACAT